>NZ_APGP01000058.1:0-3105 GCF_000404025.1 Caldicellulosiruptor sp. F32 | reverse complement strand
GTTGGTATGGGGTCAGGAGCCGAGTGGAGCGACACCAGCGCCGACAGCAACACCAGCACCCACACCTACTCCAACCCCGGCATCAACACCAACGTCAACACCAACACCAACTCCAACCCCAACGTCAACCCCAACACCGACGGTGACAGTTGCGCCTACACCGACGCCGAGCAGCACACCGAGCGGGCTTGGCGAATATGGGCAGAGGTTTATGTGGTTATGGAACAAGATACATGATCCTGCGAACGGGTATTTTAACCAGGATGGGATACCATATCATTCGGTAGAGACATTGATATGCGAAGCACCTGATTATGGTCATTTGACCACGAGTGAAGCATTTTCGTATTATGTATGGCTTGAGGCAGTGTATGGGAAGTTGACGGGTGATTGGAGCAAGTTTAAGACGGCATGGGACACATTAGAGAAGTATATGATACCGTCGGCTGAAGATCAGCCGATGAGGTCATATGATCCTAACAAGCCAGCGACATACGCAGGGGAGTGGGAGACACCGGACAAGTATCCATCGCCGTTGGAGTTTAATGTACCTGTTGGCAAAGACCCGTTGCATAATGAACTTGTGAGCACATATGGTAGCACATTGATGTATGGTATGCACTGGTTGATGGACGTAGACAACTGGTATGGATATGGCAAGAGAGGGGACGGAGTGAGCCGTGCATCATTTATCAACACGTTCCAGAGAGGGCCTGAGGAGTCTGTATGGGAGACTGTACCGCATCCGAGCTGGGAGGAATTCAAATGGGGCGGACCGAATGGATTTTTAGATCTGTTTATTAAGGATCAGAACTATTCGAAGCAGTGGAGATACACGAATGCACCTGATGCGGATGCGAGAGCTATTCAGGCTACTTACTGGGCGAAGGAATGGGCGAAGGAGCAAGGTAAGTTTAATGAGATAAGCAGCTATGTAGCGAAGGCAGCGAAGATGGGTGACTATTTGAGGTATGCGATGTTTGACAAGTATTTCAAGCCATTAGGATGTCAGGACAAGAATGCAGCTGGAGGAACAGGGTATGACAGTGCACATTATCTGCTATCATGGTATTATGCATGGGGCGGAGCATTGGATGGAGCATGGTCATGGAAGATAGGGTGCAGCCACGCGCACTTTGGATATCAGAATCCGATGGCGGCATGGGCATTAGCGAATGATAGTGATATGAAGCCGAAGTCGCCGAACGGAGCGAGCGACTGGGCGAAGAGTTTGAAGAGGCAGATAGAATTTTACAGGTGGTTGCAGTCAGCGGAGGGAGCGATAGCAGGAGGCGCGACAAATTCATGGAATGGCAGGTACGAGAAATATCCGGCAGGTACAGCGACATTTTATGGAATGGCGTATGAACCGAACCCTGTGTATAGGGACCCGGGTAGCAACACATGGTTTGGATTCCAGGCATGGTCGATGCAGAGGGTAGCGGAGTATTACTATGTGACAGGAGATAAGGACGCAGGTGCACTGCTTGAGAAGTGGGTAAGCTGGATTAAGAGTGTAGTGAAGTTGAATAGTGATGGTACATTTGCGATACCGTCGACGCTTGATTGGAGCGGACAACCTGATACATGGAACGGGGCGTATACAGGGAATAGCAACTTACATGTTAAGGTAGTGGACTATGGTACTGACTTAGGAATAACAGCATCATTGGCGAATGCGTTGTTGTACTATAGTGCAGGGACGAAGAAGTATGGGGTATTTGATGAGGAAGCGAAGAATTTAGCGAAGGAATTGCTGGACAGGATGTGGAAGTTGTACAGGGATGACAAGGGATTGTCAGCGCCAGAGAAGAGAGCGGACTACAAGAGGTTTTTTGAGCAAGAGGTATATATACCGGCAGGATGGACAGGGAAGATGCCGAATGGAGATGTAATAAAGAGTGGAGTTAAGTTTATAGACATAAGGAGCAAGTACAAACAAGATCCTGATTGGCCGAAGTTAGAGGCGGCATACAAGGCAGGGCAGGCACCGGAGTTCAGATATCACAGGTTCTGGGCACAGTGTGACATAGCAATTGCCAATGCAACATATGAAATTCTGTTTGGCAATCAATAATAAGTAGGTAAATAGAAATTTAGCGGGGTAGCACATCTATAGGTATGGTGTGCTACCCTTTTTTGTTTGAATACATAATTTTAGTAAATTAAAATATATGGGAAAATTGCTTAAATAAAGTTGTGTAATTTGAGATATATTTTAAGCTACGAAATAACTATAGCATACATATTAAGAAGTAATAACCAACATACAAAATTGCTGTAATATGATAAAAACTATTTTTAAAGGTGCTTAAAATTTTCCTGTCCAAAATAAAATTTTCTTGTTTAAAGTGTGACAAGTTGCGTGATAAACTTTATTGTGAAATGGCTATAGCAGATAAAATTAAAATTCATATAAAATCCAACAATTTTAGTATGAGGGGTTAGGGGGTTTATGTAGAAAGATGAGAAGTATTATATGTTTTAAAAAAGAGTGCAAATATGTTCTTAATCTTTTTAGTTATAGTTTTTCTACTTCATTTTCTAATGTCAGTTTTCTTATTACATGTGACTAAAGAACTTATTATAAGAGACAAAATTAATAATAAGTCAATTCAATTAGATAAACTTCGCGAAAAAATAGACTACGAATTAAAGAAAATGAATGAGATAGTTACACGTATTCTTACTGATGATAAATTAAAATGGATAGGTAATCTAAGGGGTTTAAGAGAAAATTTTTCAGATTTGTGGGAGTACTTTGAATATTATAAACACTTTAGAGACATTAGTATGATTAATGGAGATTTAAAACCTATCTTTGTACTTTTTTTATGCGATGGAGAAATAGTATATTTTGCTTCCGAAGAATTTGGCTCTTTTTTTACATTTGGATTTGAAAATTTTTGTAATTACTTTTCACCTGATAGAATGAACTACCGCGTTTGGCACAATATAATGTTCAATAAAAACAACAGTAAATACAAAAATAATTTAATATCACAGGAATATTTAATTGGAGGACAAAGAATATTGGCATTGCATGCAACATATTACTTACCATTTGATAATTATAGCAATTCAATGGCAATTCTTCTGGTAATT
>NZ_APGP01000057.1:0-1020 GCF_000404025.1 Caldicellulosiruptor sp. F32 | reverse complement strand
TTTAACTTTTTTAGCCCTTTCCTTAACCATCCTTCTCTAATATAAAAGGACCCATGACCTTTGAGTTTATATTTTAAAGTTTCCATTAATCATTAACTCCTCTCTTGATTGCTAAGACTTTGCGAATATAACAGCCACCATCAAAATAACTAATACATTTCCCGCAATGTTTACATTTTGTTTCTTCTATTTTATATCCCTTTTCTCTAACCTTTATTGCATTGAAAGGACAAATACCCTCACAAGCTAAACACCCTATGCACATTTGGAATTTTGTAATTTGTGCATCTATTTTCTGTTTTATAAAGTTTATGTTACTTTTAGCCTTGTAAATTTTTACTTTTAATTCTCTATCACCTTTAACACCTTGAATTTTTAATACTACATTTCTATTTTCATCTAAAACAAAAACTTCCCCCAACAATTTATTGCCTATATCAAAATTTAATTCTCCAAACGGCTTGAAAAACTCATAAAGCTCATCTGAAATTGGTTTTGTCAATACATAGTTAAATGCTTTTTCTTCTGTTGCACAAGGTCTGAAAATCACCACTGAGTTCTTACTATGTTCTAATCCTATTCCCCCTTGCCGCGCTTTCCATTTACCCTCTCTCACATAAACTTCGGCATCTTCTTTCCCTATCTTTTTTGCAAAATTTATGAGAATATTCTCCCATTTTGTTGATAAATCATTCAAATATATCTTAGACAAAAATTGCGACCATTCACTGTTGTTGGGACAACACCAACATCCAACTCGTGTATAACCTAACCTATATGCATCATTAAAGTCTAAACGGTTAGCAAAAATATAAAGCCAGACATCAAAATCAAACCAATTAAAAATTGGAGAAACAACCTTTTGTTTTACTATTTTCGGACTATCAGTTGCATCATCATATTTACTTCTACTTGTACTTTCTCTGCTTCTAATACCATAAAAGGTTATAACTCTATTCTTATCTCCAAAAAGTGCATTGATTTTCTTTGAAATAGGCCCTGTTTTAAATACTGTACAAC
>NZ_APGP01000056.1:0-38615 GCF_000404025.1 Caldicellulosiruptor sp. F32 | reverse complement strand
GAGACTTGTCAAGAATTTTGTGTTTCCATTTCATAGCGTATATTGTAGAGCTGTAATATATTGTAACTACATTTTTTAAGAATAGGTACTCCGTTTTTCCACTTGCCCCGACGCAAGTTTTCTCTTTGTAAATATATGTTTATCTCTAAAACTTCTACAGATTGAAAATAACCACCGGAGTTTATTCTTATCTTTTCAATCATACTGTTTACGCTTTCTACAGCATTAGTAGTATAAATGTACTTTCTTAAATCTTCAGGATACCTCATATGTGCAAGATAGAACTCTGCTTTTTCGCAAATACCTTTTATGAATCGAGGATATTTTGAGGAGTATTGCTCACAAAGAAGTTTGAACTTTGAAATAGCTTCGTCAAAATCAGCAGAGGAAGTTCTTAGTTTATCAAGCTCTTTGTTGAAAACGGAAGCATCATCTTTTGCCATATGTTTTCTGACATTGCGTTGAAGGTGAACAAAACATAGTTGATGGTCGGCAAGGGGATAAGCGAGTCTAACAGCATCGATAATGCCTGGAAAATCATCGCTTACAACTATTAAGACTTTTTTAAGACCTCTTGTAATTAAGTCGTCAAAGACTCTCATCCAATCGGCTTTGTTTTCTTTGCCGAAGAAAGTGTAGATACCGAAGATATCTTTTTTGCCTTCTAAATCAATGCCAAGCACGACATAGCAAGTAGCTTGTTTAACTTTTGAGTTATCTTTAATTTCGCAATGGTAACCGTCAATGATAAGAGCAAAAGCACTTTCAGGAAGTTCTCTTTGTTTGAAAAGTTGAAGCTCGTTTTTAAGATCGTTTTTGATTTTTTCGATTTCGTCTTCAGAATAAGGCAGATTCATGCTTTTAAGAGTTTGGACAAGAGAACTTTCTGAGTAACCATTGGCGACTAAAGACATGAGCAGGTCAGTGTATGAGCTGTCAACCCTTTTGTAGCGGTCAGGGAGAATGGAAGGTCGAAAGTTACCAGAGCGTGTGCGAGGAACAGAAATTTCAAGGCTGCCAACAGGTGTTGCAAGTTTTCTGCCGTAAAAACCATTGCCTTTATCGTTTTCGTTTTTAGCAAGGTAAACAGTTCTTTCTGATAACATAAAGCAATCGAGCAAGTTTTCCAAAAGCTGTTTTAAAGCTGGGCGAGTAGGATCATCTTTGGAGCAATACATATTTAATACTTGCTCGATAGCCATATTTTTAGCGGTTTCAAAAATTTCATTTTTCTCCATAATCGTGAGCCCCCCTTTGGTGATTATTTCAACACTAATTATACAGTGGACACAATTTTATTTTAACTCCCATATTTGCTGAGTCAATATGAGCTTTTAAAGAAGCAGATAGAAGAGATAGAAGCCGAGATGGCAGAGCTTTTGAGAGAGGTGCCGAATGGAGAGGAACTGCTTAAAATAAAAGGTGTTGGTGTAAAAACGGCAGTTGGCTTTATTTCTGAGGTTGGAGATATAAAGAGGTATGAGGATGCGAGACAGATACAGAAATTGGCGGGACTCAATATAGTTGAGAATAGTTCTGGCAAGTACAAGGGTCAGACGTGTATAAGTAAAAGAGGGCGAGGGAGGCTCAGAAGTAGCTTGTTCAAGGCCATGATTACAATAGTAGCAAAGAATGAAGAATTTAAGCAGCTGCACAGGTATTACACCACGCGAGAGAACAATCCCTTGAAGAAGAAGCAATCATTAATAGCACTGTGTTGTAAATTGATAAGGGTATTTTATGCGATTTTGAAAAAAGGCGTAAAGTATGATGGGAACAAGATGTTGAGCGATATAAAGAGAGAGGCTTTAGCAAGGACAGCGTGAAGTGAAGTGAGAAAAATTGCTTGAACATTCTTAATTTAAAGCAGGAGAAATAGTTTGAGTGATTCACATCTTGAGGGGGTAAAGAAATTCTTAGCTTTGCGAGGAGATTAAGTCATGTCGAGTAGCAAAGCGCCCCTTTTAATAATAGTTCACATCTTAGAAAATGTATTGATGGTTAAGAAATGAAGGAGAAAGGATTAAATGATTTTTTATAGAAAGTAGATTGAAAAATGTGAGCGGGTGGTCAGAGTACATCCTCCATACGGGCGAAGACCCTGCATACGAGCATAACTGACGTCCACGCCATGGTAGATGGGACGAGGGAATTGAGGGCAAGTGAGAAAAGACCCTGAGAGACATGAGAGGGTAAACACCATGGTTGTTGTGGATAGATACCCGCCGTAATATGGTAGAGCAACAAGATAAATACAATAGAGAGGCTGAGTCTAAGCTGGGTATGGTAGAATAAAGCAATAATAACAATATCAAGAACAAAATTATTTGTTTCGATAGCGAATTTTAAAGAAATCGCGAGATATTTTGAGAAAATCAAAGGTATATTGAGAGAGAGAGGTAAAACTGTACTTTTTGTTTCTCACAATTTATATGAGGTACAGGAAATTAGTGATAGAATTGGATTTATAAAAAGCGGTGAAACGATTTTCGAAATACCTGTTTCAGAAAAGTTTTATTTGGTAGAAGGAGATTATCCTGAGTTTCAAACCTATAGAGTGAAAAATAGCAAATTATATGTTTTTGATGAGAAAATGTTTCTAAAGATTAAACCAAAGAATTATCAGATGATAGAAAAATTAGAAGATTTATATGTAAAATTTATAGAAGGGAGGGTTAGTTAAAATGTTTTTTAAAATAATAAAATTAGAAGTCAAAAATTACATTAAAAATGCAATTATATTATTACTAATTTTAAACATTGCGGTGTGGTATGCGCTTAAGAATTTTGAACAATTTTTAAATTATTTAAAAGATAAACCTTCGATAAGCTTATTTTATACATTGTGTGTTGTAATAACTATTTCATATTCAATTGTATTTATAACAACCATTAATTTCGATAAGGACAAGAGTAGTTATGTTTATCATAGATATTTTACATCACCTTTAAGTAATACATTGATATTTTTATCAAAAGTTATTCCAGTTTTAATTACAAGCTCAATAATTGTTTTCATATGGGTTACCTTTATTTTATTAAAAAGTCATTTGAATAACATTTATTTATTTCTTTTTGTTATTCTCACTGTTTTTGTGTTTTCATTAGGATGTATATTCATAATTTATTCGGTCAGTCTCACTACGAAAAACAGCGTATTGATAAGTGGAGTAAAATTTTCACTTGTTTTCTTATTTTCATATATTCCTAAATTGGCATTTTCGAGTAATATATCAATTCAAGTTTTAAAAGCTGGACTTATATTGTTATGTTGGGGTGTATTTATTGTTGGTTTAGTGATACTTAAAAGGATAAATGTAGAAAAGATAATAACAAGTTAATTCAAACGTTTGGAAGAAGCTAATAAATCCGATAATAGCAAGTATCTGCTTCCAAAAATGAGGTAGCTTTTTTATTGTGAGAAAGCGAAAAAAATTGAAGAAATTTGAAGATATTTGGAGTAAAAGTGCTAATGATAAAATAAAATCATCAGAAATGACACAAAAAATTCTCCACCTGGCAATTCCAAAAATACCTTCTGTAGTGTAGAATAGGGTATATAAAAACTACAGAAGAAGAAAACGAAGGGATGCTGACAATAGCAATGCATATTACAATTCATACATTATACAAACAGGAATGCAACAAAAGCCAGATAGCCAGAATGTTGGGCATTGATAGAAAAACTGTGAGGAAAGTAATCAAAGATATTGAATAGAAGAGAATGTGGGCATCAATAGGGCTACCTGGAACAGGAAAGACTCATCTTGCAATAGCGTTAGAATTAAAAGCTGTGTCATTGGTCTATAGGGTACTGGTTACAAAAGTAAATAGGATGCTTAAAGATTTATACATTTCAAGAGCAGGTAATTCATATCAGCAGAAACTAAAAAAATACGTCAATGTGGACTTGTTGATTTTAGATAAATTGTGACTGAGGAAACTAAATCAAGGAGTCGTTAGAGGTTCAGTAGTAATGGGTGGTCACAAAGTTTAGATATTTAGTGGCAAGTCACTATTTAGTGACTTACTAACTACAAAAAAGGTGGGGAATTTTTATGTTAGCTTATTTTATTACTGTTTTAATTAAAGGGACTGCAAAAGGTTTATTTTTTCCTATTTGGATTTTACATATGTCAAATTTAAAAGTTTCATTATTTGCTATCGGAATACTGGGTAGTGTCTTAGAAACAATTAGGTTTGTTACAGAAATTCCTTTTGGGGCATTTGCAGATAGATATGGTAGAAAAGTTTCATTGTTTTTATCAGCTCTTTTAAATTTTATTGCTTTTTTCTTATTTTCATTAGGAAATACATTTTGTATGTTCCTATTTTCTGTATTAATAATGGGATTAGCAGATTCCTTTGAATCTGGAGCATTAGAAGCATGGTTAGCTGATTATTTAATTCTGAAAGGGAAAAGCGATAAATTTGAGATTGAGATTAGAAAAATGTACATTGTTTTTATTACAGGAAGTATTATTGGAGCAGTTTTTATAACCTTTATGTACAAAATAAATGCCATCCTACCATTTATAGTATCGGCAATATTATATATTATTGCAGCTTTGATAACTTATTTTTTTGTACCTGAATCGTTACAAGAATCTTATAATTCAAATAGCAACGAGTCAATGATAAATAAGATTAAATTATCTATTTGTTATATTATTTCAACTAAAAGTTTATTTTTATTGTCATTAGCAGTATTTTTATTCGCAATAGGATTAGATGGCATAGAAAGATTTTATCAAACATTTCTTAAATTTAAAAAATTTAATATTTTCTTGATAAGTAATATATATATAATCAGTGCTATTTTTAGTCTTATGTTTATGCTTTTACAAAACAAATTGGATAGTCCTAAAAAGAATGAGTTGTTAATAATTGGTTGTCTAAAAATTTCAATGTTTATGATAGTAACTATTGCTGTCTTTGTAAAGTTAAATATTATTTCATATTTATGTTTAATACTTTTTTTTATACTAGAAGTTCTTCTTAGGCCTTATCTTCAAAGTTATCTAAATAGATATATAAATTCTGAAATAAGGGCTACTGCATTATCATTTTTTCAATTTGCAGAGGCTAGTGGCGAAATTTTAGCAGGTATTGGAATTGGTTACTTTATAAAGGTTTTAGGTATTTCATATGGCTTGTTTGTAAGTGCTGCATTTATTTTAATTTCGGGTTTAGCAGTTTTTGTTTTGTTATTTTTTGAAAGAATATATAGAAATGTAGATTAAGATGGGGAATGTTTAGATGCCTATTTATAAGCAAATAAATATGGACTACAGAGTGTTTAAAATGGATATTTATTTAGTAATAGGATTGCTTTAAATAAAACAACTATTGAAATATGGGACTATTGGAATTAAAGAGTTATTAGGTGATATACCTATACTTGCAGCTTCAATAAGGGTGACTAAACGATGCAATGCATTATGCAAACACTGCTATGGCAACTCAGGCGAACCATTTTATAATGAGTTGACTACTCGGGAAAATTAAAAAGCTAATAGATGTTTATAGTGATGAATTTTGGTAAAGAAAATCTTTTTCACAGGTGGAGAACCGTTTGCAAGAGAAGATATAGTAGAGATATTACAATATGCATACTACAAAATATGGAAATATTAATCAGTACTAATGGTTTTTTACTCACAAAGGATATATTAAAAGGAAATACAAAATATAGATTTTTCTGTATTTCAAATTAGTATTGATGGTCCTAAAGAAATTCATAATAAGATTAGAGGTGATGGATTTTTTGAAAAAGCAATAAATGCTTTAAAGTCCTTAAAAGAGTTGAACTTTAAAAATGTGACAATAGCTACTTGTCTTATGAGAGAAAATTATGATCAAATTGTCATTAAACGATATGAATTGCCAGTAGTAGATTTAATTGTAAGGTGTGATTATGTTAATTCAATTAATAGACTTTGATAAATTTACAAAACTATAAAGATGTAATGCAAAATAATGTGAGAACTTTCTTAATAGATATAAAAACAAATTTTAAAATACAAAATAATTACAATTAATTCGTTTCAAAATTAAAGAATTACAATAAAACTTTGAATGTTGCATATATACCGGAACTATATCATTTCGAAAACAATAAATTTAGAATAATAATGCAAAAAGAAAAGGAGTTAATTCTTTCTTGCTTAGTATATAATTATAAAAATCTATATTTAAAAGTATTTTTAGATCAAAACAATACTACCTCAATTACTTGTTATAAATCAATAAATGCACCTATTACAGATTACTTTTGCCAGATTGAAAATTAGAAGAAAAAGTGATTGATTCAAAAGTAACATGTAATTGGTTATTAGATAATTTATATAACAATACAGAGTAGAATTATTGAATAAGCTTATATTTATTGGGGAAGGGTGCAAAAGGATGAATTTTAAATACTATGTAAAAATAGTATTGTTATTACCTACTATTTTCATTGTTTTTATAAATTTAATTGAGGGTATCATAAACATATATATTTCTAATACCTTTGCTAAATTATTTTCATTAGCTATCCAAAAAGATATGGAGGTTTTTATATGTAATGTAGTTACCTTTCTTTTAATTTATCTTATTATTATTTCTGGCAAATTATTTTTTTCATTGTTAATTGAATTTTTTAAAGAGAATAGAATTATTGAACTAAAGAAAAAGTTATTTATGTTGTTTTTGAATAACAAATATTCATTAATAGAAAAATATGGACAAGGTGAGATTTTAAATAGATTAGAGCAGGACTTTAATGATATAGTAAAGTGTTTTTATGTTCATTATTCTTCAGTTTTTTCAGCCTTAATATGTTTAGCAGGTTATTTTATTTTTTTGGGTCTAAAAAATTTTTCTCTTTCAGTTATTTTTTTTGGTCTTTGGATTTTACCTATATTTCCACTGTTTTTTACAATAAAATATATGAATAAAATAGTTGAGGAAAGTCATCGTGCAGATGATGAGTTAACAGGTTTTATTAAACAGTCTTTTGAAGGAATTGAAGTAATAAAAGCATATAATCTTTATGAATGGGCCTCTTTAAGATTTCTTTCCTTGGAAGAAGTCAGTAAAAAATGTGCAAATGAAATGGAAAAAGTAGGAACAATTGAAGATATACTTTACAACTTATGCAACAATATAGCAAAATTTGGTACATATATCATGTTAGGTTTATTTTTATATAAAAAATTAATAACTCCTGATTTGGTTGTAGTGTTTATATCACTTTTTCCTATTGTAATTGATAATTTTAAAGTAGCAGCAAAAGGTTTTCAAAATTTGAGGGTTGAAAAAAGTTCTTTTGAAAGAATTAGTGAAATACTAAATTTTGATATAGAAAATCAATATGGGAATATGATACAAATAAATGAAATTGAAAATATTGTGTTTAAAAATGTTTCGTTTTCCTATGAAAATTCTAAGAGTATCTTCAACAAAATAAATTTTCGTATCAACAAAGGAGATAAGATATTGATTATGGGTTCTAATGGAAGTGGAAAAACTACTCTTTTGAAGCTTATAATGGGGCTTTATGAATCTTTTAAAGGTGATATTCTTATTAATGGTGTACCACTTTCAAAAGTAGATTTTAAGAGTTTCAGTAAACACATTTCATTTATTCCCCAAAATTTTACTTTCTTTACACAGGATATAGATAATAACCTTAATATGGTGATTCAAGACAATTTGGAAGATAGAAAAAGAAGTTTACTGCACTTGTTTGGTTTGGATGATATTTTATCAAAAAAAATTAATCAACTTTCAGATGGGCAAAAACAGAAAATATCAATAATAAGAGGGTTGTTGAAAAAGTCTTCAATCTTAATAATTGATGAACCGACTAATTATCTTGATACTAAAAGTATAGAAATTTTGAAAGATATTCTTTGTAAAAGTGAAAAAACAATAATAATTGTTTCACATAATATTGAATTGGCAAGTTGTGTAAATAAAATTTGGAGAATCGAAAACCAATCAGTAAACGAAATTGCTGAAATTTATTAACAGTGAGGTAGTATTTTATGGTGATTAAAGAAAAAAATAGATTAGTTAGAAATTTTTTGGTTAAATATTGGTATGTATTGTTGTGTGATATAATTATTTTTTCTCTACAAAATATTGTAGACATATATTTGGTATCAAAATTAGGAGTTTATATGGATGCAGCATTAAAAAGAGATTTTTATTTATTGAAAAACAACATAATTAATCTTCTATTTATTCTGTGTATTGTTATTTTTGTTTTGCCGTGCATATCTTCTATATATAGAGCTTTATTGTTTGGGAAGGTAGTAGTCCTACACGATACTAATATCTACAAAAAATTTTTGTGTCAAAAGCTTTTGAAATTAAGTAAATTGACAGTTGGTGAAGTGCTGACAAGATTTAATGATGATATAAGATTATTTAGATTTGCAATTTTGGATGTTGTTGAAATTTTATTTTCTTGTATATTCATACTTTACGTACTATATGTAATGATAAAAATAGAAATTTTTTATTCAATATTATCTTTTATATTAGTTTTACTTCCTATAATAGTTCCTCTAATCACAAAAAAACAAAACCAGAGAATTACAAAATATGGTCAGGTGAGGAAAGATGAATTAAGAGAATTAGAAAATCAAGTTGTTCAAAGTTTTATGTATATCAAAGTTCATTCATTAGAAAAGGAAATAGAGGAAATGATAAAAAAGTGCTACCAAGACTTTATTGAAAAGTATGTAAAAGAGAAGATCAAAACTTCAGTTATTTTAAAGACAATGGATGATACTTTCTCTCAGATTTCAATGCTATTTATGTATATCTTGGGCAGTTATTTTATGTTAAGAAATAAAATTTCCTTGGGAGATTTTATAAAAATAGCTGGATATTCAATTTTGATAAAGGGAATGATAAATTACATCATTAATACGATTAACCAGTTTTATAAACTTAAAATATTCTCAAAGAGGATATTAGATTTAATAAACTCTCCAGAAAGACATGGAGGAAAAGTACTAACAAAGGATATAGAAATTGTAGAGATAAAAAATATAGGATATAGCTTTGATAAAGATTATATTTTCAAGAATATTTCTTTCGACATAAAAAAAGGAGATAAAGTAGCAATAATAGGTGAAAATGGGTCTGGAAAGACTACTTTTTTGAAAATTCTTTTGGGTTTCTATGAGGACTATGAAGGTGAAATTTACATTAATGGGATTGAACTCAAGGAAATAAATTTAGAGAGTTTAAGAGAAAGTATTGGGTATTGTTCTCAACAGCCATTTATATTTAACTTTTCAGTGGAAGATAATATCAAGATGGTGAAATTCAACAAAGAAATAAATACTTTAGAGAGCGTTATGAAAAAACTAATGTTGGAAGAAATAAAAGACAAACGTGCGGGTGATAATGGAATTTATTTATCAGGTGGGCAAAAACAACGAATTTCTCTTGGAAGAGCAATGCTCAAAGGGAGGCAATTTTATTTGTTTGATGAAGTAACTGCAAATTTAGATGAAGAGGGGAAAAAAGTTATTTCCAGTTTACTAGAAGATCCAAACACTACTATTATTATGGTTACTCATGAAAGGGACTTATTGAGATATTTTAATAAAATTTATCAAATTGATTTCAATTAAATTTTATTTTAGGAATATAATGTCATATAATGAAAGTATATGAGGTTTTATATAATTACTTGATAAATTATATAAAAGATGAGAGTCTTCTATGGTATTTTCAAATACGAAGCACTCAACTGGGCAGTGCCATTTTTCACTTTGTTGTGTTCTTAGCTTTGGGTATAGAGTACAGTGTATTTTTGCTGATAAGGTTTTATGAATATAAAGACTTAGAGATAAACGAGGCGCTCAGGCTTACCTCGGCAAATATAGGGCATGTTGTAACCTCAGCTGCTATAATCTTAGCCGGCACATTTGCGGCAATGCTGCCATCTGGGATTTTGACATTAATGCAGGTTTCAATCTGTGTTGTGATAGGTCTTGTTCTGCTTGCATTTTTCCTTTTGCCGTTTTTGTTCAATAGTTTGATGAGGGTAAAAAGGGATATAGTTTAAAAGTGACCTAAAGATAATTAGAAAGCTGCTACCGGAAAGGTGGCAGCTTTTTAATTACATGTAAGTGCAAGAAAATTTAAGGTATTTAGAGATATTTGAAGAAAGAGAGAGCTCATAGCTGAAAAATGCTAAAAAATTGATTAAAAAAAGTAAAAAACGCGTTTGACAAAATAAAATTACCAATGTAGAATTTAGACAAAGATAGTAAGGTGGATATTAATAGATATAACAATTTATACAATGTCTTATCAAAATAATATAGTTTATATACCACCAGGTTGATTTGCTATTTGGTATTAGACCTGTATATGATTAAAATTATTTCTTGAGAGGTTATAGTTTACAATGGCATCAACCTCTCATGGGTGCTCATGAAGGGATGCAAAATAAAATAGGTAGGAGGAATAAGAATATGAAAAACCGTAAAAAGAAGGTAGCTTTTTTAAGTATTATGACGAGTTTTGTATTTATATTTAATGTATTTAACTTCTCTTTGTCATATGCTGAAGATGAAAAATATAAGATAGTTGGCAACTATACATTGCAAGATAGTAAATTGATAGAAAGTTTGCTCAATATTAATAGTCTTGTGCTAAAAAGTCCCAAAAATTATTTAAGGATTAATGATGATGGAAGTATTACTGTCAATGAATCAATAAAAGATATAGTCAAAGACGATAATTTAATATTGAAGTATAAAGAATGCATAAAATACCTTAACTTAGCTATAGAGGAAGGAATTATAGAAGTAAAAGATGATTTTAGTATACAGCTTTCAAAAAATATACAACTAAAAAATAAAAGTGTAAAAAGCGATAAAAATTCAATTGTTATTCAGCGTGATCCAGATGAGCCAGAGCGTGTATATTTGATAGAAATGTGCAGAGCTAATGTAAATGAATTGAACGGTATTTATTTATCAACATTAATTATTAGTGGAAATGCTGCCTTAGCGTATTCTGCAAAAGTTGCATATTGGACATCTAAAGTAAGAGAAGGTGGTGATTGGGATTACAAAAGAATATATGGATGGAATAAATTATATAAAATCGTTGTTGATGGTAAGATAGAGTATATACATGGAGAAGATATTGGTAATATTCATTATGGATATACAGGTAGATCATTACCTCTTCCAGCAGAAGTTTTATGTTCAGCTGCTGGACTTGCTCAAATATTAACTGGAAATTTTAAAATTTCTTGGTATAATAGCTATTTTGATGATCCGAAAGATCAAGAAGCAATTAGGAAAGGGATATCATGGTATGAGCAAGGTTTATAAATCTAATGGTTCAGCTGAAGTAAACAAAGGTTCTTTTAAAAGAATATTAATCAAATTATTGATGACAATATTAATGCTCATATTATTATTTACTTTATTTGTCTGCTGGCGATTTTTTGATATGAACATGCTTCCGCATGGCGAATTTTTAAGTGAATCTTTATCCCCTGATGGAAAATATAAAATTAAATTTTACTTAATCAATGGTGGTGCAACAACAGCATATGGAGTTAGAGGAGAGCTGTGTTATAAAAGTGGCTTAAAAATTAGAAACATATACTGGGATTACCCGGAAGATAGAGCTGATGTTAGATGGATAAATAATCATGTAGTTATAATTAATGGTCACAGATTAGACATTTTTAAAGACTCTTTTGATTGGAGAAAAGAACCTGTAAAAAGGCGATAGAACAATTTTGAATAAAAAACAAAAATCTCAGGGAAAGTGAGCAGAGTATTTTTTCGCTATAGAATTTTTCTTAAGCTTAAATAGCCTGCAATCCTTTATTTTCAAAGATTTGCAGGTTATTTTTATTTCAGCAATCTACAAAAGTCCCTTTGTAAAAATAAAGGCGATTTTTTCTTTTTTTGTAATATAATTTTATGGGTAAATTTGATAAAATGTATAGATACGTAAAGGAACAAAAATTAGGCTCTATGTCATAATATGATTGTATTTAAGGATAAATGGATAGAGAAGGAAAGGAAAAGTATACTTTAGAATAAACTGCAGTGTGTTCTTGCTGATAAGATTTTATGAATATAAAGACTTGGAGATAAACAAAGCACTGAGACTTACCTCAGCAAACATTGGTCATGTTGTAACATCCGCGGTGATAATTTTAGCCGGCACATTTGCGGCAATGCTGCCATCTGGGATTTTGACATTAATGCAGGTTTCAATCTGTGTTGTGATAGGTCTTGTTCTGCTTGCATTTTTCCTTTTGCCGTTTTTGTTCAATAGTTTGATGAGGGTAAAAAGGGATATAGTTTAAAAGTGACCTAAAGATAATTAGAAAGCTGCTACCGGAAAGGTGGCAGCTTTTTATTTACATGGAAATGTAAGAAAATTCAAGGGATTTAAAGATATTTGAAAAAAGAGAGAGCTTACAGCTGAAAAATGCTAAAAAATTGATTAAAAAAAGTAAAAAACGCGTTTGACAAAATAAAATTACCAATGTAGAATTTAGGCAAAGATAGTAAGGTGGATATTAATAGATATAACAATTTATACAATGTCTTATCAAAATAATATAGTTTATATACCACCAGGTTGATTTGCTATTTGGTATTAGACCTGTATATGATTAAAATTATTTCTTGAGAGGTTATAGTTTACAATGGCATCAACCTCTCATGGGCGCCCATGAAGGGATGCAAAATAAAATAGGTAGGAGGAATGGGAATATGAAAAACCACAAAAAGATTTTATCATTTTTAATTACACTTACTTTAATGATAGTAAGCATTTTCTATTTTTCAACTCATAAAACTGCTGCAATTTCAGTTTCTGCTGTTCAAAAAACTGATTTTCCAAACTTCAAAACGATAGTAAATATTCCTGTTTCGGTAGATGGCATTGAATATACTGGCATTATAGGATATGGTTCACATGAAGGTCCTAATGCTTTTGATGTAAAAGGTGATAAAGTTTATGTTCTGGATAATGTTCATCACAGAGTACTCGTATACAGCAAAGAAAATGGTAATTTGATTAGAAGAATTAATATACCAAATGAACAATGGATTCACGGTATGGCAGTAGATAAAGAAGGAAAAATATATTTGTTTAATGCTGGTACAAATACTTTAATTACAATAAATAATGGAGTAGTTGATATCTCAACAAATAAAGAGCTGAGATTAGAGCCGTTTTACAAGTTTGATGTAAATGATAACGGTCCATTTGTTGTGCTTTCTGGTGATAAAATGAAAACGTGTTTTTTAGCTAAGGATATCAACAAAAACAAATTATATGTAGCAGAAGAAAGAGAAGGAGTATTTTCTTCTGATGGAAGTGTAAGCAAAGTAAACGCTTCTGCTTGTAAAGCAAGCATAGATACAGGTGATGCTTTTGAATTTCCAAGATGGTTTGTTAATGAAAATTGTGCTTATGAATATATTGGTAGAAGAGGTTTTATTCAGTTTTGGAAGATAACTAACGATTACGGTGAATGGATAGTCAAGTTAAATTCAAAAACACAGAATATTGAAGGACTTGTTAAGATTCCAGATGGTAAATATTATTTCCCGATACGTGATGCAGTACTTGAAGGGAATGACGTCTTTGTATTGGTGCCCTGTGAAAAGAATGTTTATGTATTAGAAGTTGATTCGTGGATGACAAATGATCAGTATATCAAATATAAAGAATCATTGGGAAGTGAAAAAAACTTAATTGAGAACAAAAACAGTGATATTCAGTTTAATGAGCAAACTAAATATATAAGTACCTCAAGTCTAAATAGAAACCAAATTATGTCTATTGCTTACCAGTACAATAATTACAAATGGTATTGTTCAAAACAGAATTTTGATGGTTCAAAAGTAGCAAATCCTAATTTGTGGAAAAGACCATGTTTTATAACCTCATATAATACTTACTATTATCAGGTTCCATATTGTTGGGGTGGAGGAGATTCTTTATCAGAGTTTGGGCAAAAAATTAATGAGGGTTATGCTGCAGGAAATGTTTATACAAGTAGTAGTGGTTATGTAGGAGGAACAACTGGGGTCGATTGCTCGGGTTTTGTTAGTAAATGCTGGATGTTGCCTTATAAATGGAGTACTTATGATATAATGAGATACTGTAAAAGTATCAGTTTTAGTGCCTTGCAACAAGGAGATGCTTTATGTAACAGTGGTCATGTTATGCTGTTTTATCAAAAGGATGCTTCTGGCAACTATATAGTATATGAAAGTACAACTGGAGGTTATGATCGAGTTATCCATCGTGCACGAAGCAAGTCTGAGGTAGAAGGTTCATATGGTGCGTATCAGTGTCCGTAGTTAATATGTATGTTATCAAATCAAAATACCTCCTTGTGGCTTTATCAAAAATTTGCCACAAGGGGGATTTTATTTATAGACAAAAAGACATAGGTTCAATTGTCAGCAAGACAGTTATAATAAGTGTTTGTATCAGAGAATTTTTATTAAAAAAATGAAAGGAGCAAAAAAGAATGAAGTTAAAAAAAAAATTGCTTGTGCCCAAACTATTTGCTGTAATAGCTTGTTTTGCTGGGATACTTTTAGTTGGATTTTTAATAATTTACAGCCGTCAAAATATTGTAAAAATTGGATATGTAAGAATATTAGGAAATGAAAACATCAATGAAATTTATGGAAGAACATTGGAAGGAAGAGTAATTGATAGCCGTGGAAATGACAATTTGTTATTCAAATTTAAAACAGCAGATAGTGAGATTGATAAAAATTTTACGCTTTTTCCACGTCGATTTTTTGCATGGGGAAAAAATCATATAGCTTACACAAACGACCTGAAAGAAATAATTGTTGTTAATTATAAAACCAGAAAAGAGGTGTATCGGCAAAAATTAAATGAAAGAATAGAATATATCAGCGTAAATAAAGAAAAAGAAGAATTTGTAATAGCGACAAGTAAAGCGTTGTATCTTTTGAGGAATAAAAATAAAGTAAGAGATGAAGATAACAATGAATTTTTATTAACACGTATAGCAGAAGGTAAATTTTGCTGTCCCTCTATTTCCTCTGATAGTAGATATATAGTGTGTGGTGAGTATGATAATAAAGAAAATGAGTTGGCTGTATCTCTTGTTATGTTTGATTTGTTGAACAAAACAAAGAAAAAACTTTTATCTGAGAAGATTGGCAATTTTTCTGTGAAAGAAGTATATAGAATAATATATTTTACAGCAATAAACAGAATCAATAAATGGATTGTATTACAATCAAGGACTCCTGCTGAACCACCATATGTATGGATTTCTGCAATTGATTTAAAAAGTGGTACGAAAAAAGAATTTACTGAAAACACAGGTTTGAGCAACTCACCGGGATGTTTTGTATCAGAAGATAAATATTTATTTACACAGGGTGAGCCAGAATATAGAGGATTTGGAGATTATTCTACTATAAATGATCCGTTTAAGTCAAAGCCGGTTATTCTTGACCTTAATACTGGAAAATTGGAAATTGTGAATGATGTGCCAAAAGACATTAATGTCTATTGGCCGATATATGGAAATGATAAAGCAATTTATTTTATTGACAGAAACTATCAGTCATTTGTACCTAATAAAATTTTTGATACTAATATTTATAGGCTAAAAAATAAAAAGGTTGAGCTATTATTTCAGGTAAAGGGCGGTATTGTAAGTTATGATGTTATTTCAAAATGAAGTTTTTATTTTAGTCCAACGGCGTTCACCTTTTCATGAGCGCTCATGAAGGGATGCAAAATAAAATGGGAGGTGGATAGTAGATGTTTACCAAAAAAATGCTTAGAATGAACTTTGACAAATTCATTGCTTTTTGTTCAGTTTTGCTTTTAGTGTTAAGTAGTTGGAATTCTTTAGCTGCAACGGCTTTGAATAGTAACGAAATAGATAAAAGCCATAATAAAATACCCTCTTATATGAAGCCAGGTACGATTATTACATTTGATGAAAATGGAAAATTAATTATTTTGTCTGAAGGCAGTGATAATCTAGTTTCTTTATCAAAAGAAGACAAAAAAATAGCAGAAAATTGTAAACCGCTACCTGAAGAGGATTTACCTGAAGTAGAGCCTGGAATGATAGTTGTATATGACGCATTAGGTGCACCAGTTGTTATTCATCAGGGGCAAGAAGAACCTTTGAAAATTGATTTAAAAGAAGTGAAATTAGATGAAATCAAAACTAATGATAGTAAATCAGAAAAAATAGAAAATAAAGCAAACGATGATGAAAATAGTAATAACATTTTGCAACAGGGTGCTATAAAGTTGAATACAGAAACAGGTTATATTTCATGGTATAATGGTGAAGGAAAAAAGGAGCAGCAGGAGTTATATTGGATAGCGAAAGTGCTGCACATAAGACAATTAAATTTTGGACAAGGGTAAAGGTAACCAGTCTTGAAAATGGCAAAAGCACAACAGTAAAAATATTAGATAGAGGTCCATATGTGCAAGGTAGAATATTGGATATGGTAAAAACAGCATTTTCAAAAATTCATAATCCAAGTAAAGGAATTTTTAGGGGGAAAATAGAATGGCCTATTCAAAGTTAAAAATAGATGTAATAAGGATAGTAGCAATTTTATTGCTACTATCCTTATCTTTAGGAATTTATAATAAAGGGGGAGCCAGCAAAGAAGAGGTAGTGGAAAAGTTACTTATCTCAGTATATGATAAAGATGGAAAGACTCATATGTGGAAGATTATACCTAAAAAGAGAAAGGAAGAACTAATTCTTAAAAACAGGGAAGTTATGACCTTTGGAGATATTTCTACAAATGAGGAATGGCTTGCGTATGATGATGCAATTGGAACTGGGCCTTGGGAGTTGTTTGTGAAGAATTTGAAAAATCGAAAAGTATTTCAAGTTACTAATAATGATCAAGCTGGAGAAATAGATATTGAAATTCTCAGTGAAAAACCTTTGAAAATATGTGTATCAAGAGTTGGATTGAGTTCTCCAATACCAAGAATATGGATTTTTGATGTTGAAAAGAAAAAAGCTCAAATGGTAAAACCTATAAATTCTGATATGGCATTTGACGAAATTGAGGTGATTGATAGTAATCACATTTTGACTGTTGCTTATTCATATAAGGATGAGAAAAAGATGTATGAGGATAATTCCTCTGTTGATTCAATAAAACATACTTTTTACATCATTGATTTAAAAAATCAAAAATATACGAAAATTACTGAACTCAAAGCAGGATCAATTGGAGCTTTAGGTTTTGTACCAAAGAGTAATATTATTACTTTTAGTGCAACCAATATTTATCTAAACTCTACCAGAAAAAAGGGAGAAACGGGCATATACAAGTTAGATCTGAAGTCAAAAGTAATAGTACCAATACTAACTGAAAGTATGCTAAAAAAAATAAAAGATACATCTGTTGAGGAGTTTTCCTCTCCGATAGAGGGATATTTAAGTAATGATGGGAAAAAACTCTGGTTTATCGGTATTCCTAAAAATTCAAATAAAATGATGTTTGGTGAAGGGATTGAAGCTTATCCAAGCGCTGTTTTTGAGTATGATTTAAGAGAGAAAAAGGTGCGAAAAATATTTGAAAAAAAGAATACTTTTATAACAAAGATGACAGTTTCATATGGGAAATGATATTACAAGAAAGGGGCTATCAAATTATTTTTTTGACAGCCCCTGTTTTAATCTGTCCCCAAAATTTTCTTTTTAAAACCTTTTTGCTATCTCCTCAGCCTCTTTCAACGCATTTGAGATAATCTTTTCTACATCCTCACCCACAATGTCAAGCCGCTGAGCTGTTATTGTCTGAAAATCCTCAACTCCCATAAAACCCAAAATTGTTTTCAGGTACCTGTTTGCCATCTCAAAGTCTGAAAATGGTGGTGTTTTGTACTCTCCGCCTGTTGCCATGATATGAACTGCTTTTTTGCCACGAAGAAGCCCCACAGCCCCTTGTTCTGTGTATTTAAAGGTTATTCCAGAGACTGTGATATAGTCTATATATGCCTTGAGGATTGCAGGAATGCCCAAATTCCACATAGGTGCTGCAAATACGTACTTGTCAGCATTGGCAAACTGATAGGCATACTTCAAAATAGGGTGATGCTTTGATGCCTCAGTCTTTGGAGCGAAGATATCGTTGATGTCCTCTTGAGTAAGAAAATGAATTCCTTCTTTGTAAAGGTCTAAAGTGATAATCTGGTCATTTGGATGAAATTCTTTGTATACCTTTATAAAATGTTCCGAGATTATAAATGTTCTTGAACTTTGGTCGCTCTTTGGATTAGCCTTTATATACAGTAGCTTTGCCATTCGAACATCTCCTTTACAAGAATAATTTTCTTGATTATATTATACCCCTGTAAATCGATTGTATAACTATGAATTTATTTTTGACTACTCAACCGAAGATTTCAAAACATCTACCATTTCATCAAGCGAGATTGCATGTCTTAAGTTTGCTACATTTTTAGACTCAAGTGCTCTTTTTGCATAATATTCTATTCTGTCACCTGGTAATTTTGGAATAGAGTCTTTAACAAAAAATCTTACAAACTCAGAAAATTCATCTATGCTTTCAAAGCCCATGTTGTTTAAAACAAAGCTTACTTCTTCTTTTAAATATTTGCTCTCAAGCCTCAAAAAGCTTGAAAGTAAGATTGCATTGGCTCTTCCGTGTGGGATGTCATGGTAATAAGTAAGGTTGTAACCTAAAGGATGAACAATTAAAGTACCTGTCTGTGCAATAATTATTCCCCCAATCAATGATATCCATGCAAACTTTTCAAGGTCAGTTTCTTTTAGAGCGTTCTCTTTTAGATTACCTTTTGAACTTGTAAACAGGCTCAAGGCTTTTTTTGTATAAGCTTCAATAATGTTGTCAGATGCTTTTGAAAGGTATCCTTCAATAACATGCGAAAGAGCGTCAAAAAGGGTATTTACAATAACATTAAAGGGCAATGTTAGAAGATATTTATAATCGACAATTGCCAGTTTAGGAAAAATCAATTCTGATGCAAAACTCTTTTTATTTTCAATGGTTTTCAAAGTCAAAATAGAATATGGAGTAACCTCGCTTCCTGTACCACATGTTGTTGGTATTGCAACTATAGGTAAGCACTTTTCAAATTTTGAGTCAAAAAGGTCCTGAGCTTTTAGATTTTTTTCAGCACACAGCACTGCCACTGCCTTTGATGAGTCAAGAGGAGAACCTCCACCAATTCCAATTATAAAGTCTGGGGAAAACTCTCTTGCCAATTTTGAAACTTCATCTATCTGTTCTACGCTTGGGTTCTGAGCAATTTTGCTGTATATTGAATATTCAATTGAAAGTTCCTTTAATACAGTTGTTACATCTTCTAAAGAGCCGTTCATCAGAGAAGATGGAGATGTCACGATGAAAGCTTTTTTACCGAGCCTGAAAAGATCTTTATTTTTCAAAACACCATCTTTTTCAAATATGACCTTTGTTGGCATGAAAAATTTGCTCATTTTCAAGGCCTCCTTCACGGTAAGATACTATTTGTGCTTTAAGATAAATTATAGCACATATTTTGTGTTAAAGACGTATAAAAGACCATCTTCACAGGAAAAGTTATTTATTATAGAAAGTATTTTAAGACCAAGCCAGGGGTGATAAAAAACATGGCAAGCAAGGAACAGCAAAGAGCAGTTGCAAAATTGTGTCCAGAGTTTAACGATGGTGGTTACTCTCACAAAGGTGATATGAGCTGTGATGTTTGCATTCATTGGGACGGAAAAAAGTGCAGTATAAATTATTTTGATAATGTCCTGACAAGCATGGACCAGACATAGAGTTTGTAATGGGCTTTTGAAAATTTCTGTTGATTTTTTAGTTCAACTGTCTTAAAATAGTATTGGCAAGAGATGTGGAGAAGCCTGTGAACAGCTTCTTTTGAGAAAGGGGCTGTTTGCAGGCTTTTTTATTTACTAAATTTTAAAAAGGGTGGCTGAAAAATGGATAAAATCTATGATGTTATTGTCATTGGAGCTGGAGTTGTTGGTATGTCAATTTTAAGAGAGCTTTCATTTTACGATTTGAAAATTGCCTGTGTTGAAGCAATGGAAGATGTTGCAGAAGGTGCATCAAAAGCAAACTCTGGTATTGTGCATGCCGGATATGACCCTATTGAAGGTACAAACAAGGCAAAGTTCAATGTTGAAGGAAATAGAATGTTTGAAGAGGTCTGCAAGCAGCTTGATGTTGAGTATAAGATGATTGGGTCATTGGTTGTTGCATTTGATGAAAAAGAGATAAATATCTTAGAAGAGCTTTTGCAAAGAGGCAAACGAAATGGTGTGAAAGGGCTTGAGATAAAGGGAAAATCATGGGTTTTAGAAAATGAGCCAAATTTGAACAGAGAGATTAGAGCTGCCCTTTTTGCGCCATATTCGGGAATTACAAATCCATATAAGCTCACAATTGCACTTTATGAAAATGCCATCCAAAACGGTGCCAAGGTCTATTTTGGCTTTAAGGTGTGCAGAGTAGATACACAAAATGGATATTTTATTATCTATTCCCAAGACAAGAGGCTGCTAAAGACTCGAATTCTTGTAAACTGTGCAGGTGTACATGCAGATGAAATAAGCAAGATGGCAGGTGCAAGAAAGTTTACAATTTACCCGCGTCGAGGACAGTACTTTATATTAGATAAGCCTGAGAAGGAAATTGTCAAAAGAGTTATATTCCAAGTGCCAACAGAAAAAGGCAAAGGTGTATTAGTTACACCAACTGTAGATGGAAATGTCCTTCTTGGTCCAAATTCAGAGTATATAGAGTGCAAAGACGACACATCAACAACTCAAGAAGGACTTGATGAGGTTTTTGAAAAGGCAAAAAGAGTTGTCCCGACTTTAACTAAAAAGGATGTAATTACAATCTTTTCAGGTATCAGAGCAACACCTGATACTCATGATTTTATAATCGAGGAGGACGAGAGAGTTAAAAACTTCATAAATGTTGCGGGGATTGAATCTCCTGGCCTGACATCATCAGTTGCAATAGGAAAGTATGTTGCCGGCATGATAGCAGAAAAATTAAATGCAAAACAAAAATCCAATTTTAACCCCTATAGAGAAGATATAAAAAGGTTTTCAGAGCTTACTGAGGAAGAAAGAAATGAGATGATTAAAAAATTTCCGAGTTTTGGGAATATTGTTTGCAGGTGTGAGTTTGTATCAGAATATGAGATAGTTGAGGCAATAAAAAGAGGTGCAAGGACCATAGATGGCATCAAAAGAAGAACAAGAGCAGGTATGGGAAGGTGTCAGGGCGGATTTTGCACACCACGCATAATTGATATTCTATCAAGAGAACTTAACGTTGATAAAACCCAGATAACTAAATTTGGGAAAAATTCATATATTTTGATTGAGAAAAGGTGGGGAAATTAATATGCATGAGTATAGTGTAATAGTCATAGGTGGTGGGCCTGCAGGGCTTGCAGCAGCCTTAAAGAGTTTTGAAAACTTAGATGATAAAAGGGTTTTGATAATAGAAAGAGATAGTTTTTTAGGTGGGATTTTAAATCAGTGTATCCACCCCGGTTTTGGTCTTCACTATTTCAAAGAAGAATTAACAGGACCTGAATATGCTCAAAGGTTTATTGAATTGGTTGAGAAAAACGGCATTGAGTACTTGACAGACACACATGTAATAGATATAACTCCTGAGAAAGAAGTTATAATTGTGAACAAACGTGGTCTTAAAAAGTTCAAAGCAAGGGCAATTGTGCTTGCAATGGGAGCAAGAGAAAGAACAAGAGGTGCAGTGCAGATACCAGGTACACGCCCGGCAGGAATCTTTACTGCAGGACAGGCTCAGAGGTTTATAAATATCGAAGGGTATAAAATAGGCAAAAAAGCTGTGATAGTTGGCTCTGGGGACATTGGCCTTATTATGGCAAGAAGGCTTACATTAGAGGGAATTGAGGTAAAAGCAGTTGTTGAGATAATGCCATACTCAACAGGGCTCAGAAGAAACATTGTCCAGTGTTTAGAAGACTTTGGTATTCCTCTTCTTCTTTCTCATAAAGTAGTAAAAATCCACGGCAAGGAAAGGGTTGAAGGTGTTACTATCTCAGCTGTTGACAAAGATTTTAAAGAAATTCCGGCTACTGAAAGGTTTATTGAATGCGACACAGTACTTTTTTCTGTCGGACTGATTCCTGAAAACGAGCTTAGCAAAAAAGCAGGGGTAGTGATAGATGAAAGAACAGGTGGACCATTTGTAGATAACACATTTTCTACTACTGCCCACGGCATATTTGCATGTGGGAATGTTCTTCATATTCACGACCTTGTTGATAATGTAACTTTAGAGGCTGAAACTGCTGGTAAGTACGCTGCACTTTATTGCCAAAATCCAGAACTTTTTCAAAAAGGAAAGCTAACAAATATTATAGCATCAGATGGTATCAGATATGTTGTACCACAGCACTTGAACAGGAACTTTTTGGAACCTACAATTTTAAGATTTAGAGTTAACAATGTTTACCACGACAAAGTAATTCTACTTATAAATTCAGGCAAAGAACTTTTGAAAATAAAAAAGCAGTACCTTTCACCTGGTGAGATGGAAAGCATCGCCTTGTCAGAAAAAATATTATCCCAGATAGATTTTTCTGGGGATATAATCTTGAAGCTTGAAGATGATAAATAGCTAAAAAAAGGGAGATGTGAGGGTGGATGGAGAAAATTACGTGTATTTTGTGCCCAAAAGGCTGCAGTATTGAGAAAAAAGAAGAAGGGAATGAAATAAAATATATAGGTTATGGATGTAGCCGTGGGCTTGAGTATGCAAAAGATGAGTTTACCCAGCCCAAAAGAATTCTCACAACAACCATTCATGTGAAAGATGGAGAGTTTGAGTTTTTGCCTGTTAGAACAAATAAGCCAATACCGAAGAAACTTCTTTTTGAGGCTATGGTAATTTTAAGAAAAGTAGAGGTTACAGCACCAGTTGAGGTTGGTAGTGTTGTTGTAAAGAATATTTTAGATACTGGTGCTGATGTAATAGCAACAAGAAAAGTGAGAAAAAAAAGTTCTTTTTAAAGAAGAGAAAAAAGATTACTGTTGCTTGTTGATATTGCAACAGCTCCAGCGCCCAATGCCTCCAATATTTCTTCTTTTGATTCAATCATTCCACCCGCAATAATTGGAATTTGAGTATTTTGTGAAAGCTTATAAATCGCTTTTGGTATAATACCTGGCAGCACTTCAACAAATGTTGGTTTTGAGTTTTCTATCATTTTAAGTCCTGAAGATATTGATTGTGAGTCTATAAGAAATATTCTTTGTACAGAAGGAAGAGAAAGTGAAAAAGCATGGTTGATTAGGTTTTGCCTTGTTGATATAATACCATCAGCACCAATGCTTTTGAGAAATTCAATCCCTTTTTCGTCTTTTCCCACCCCTTCTATGAGGTCAATGTGGACAAAGACAAGTTTATTTTTTTGTTTTATCATACTAATTTCATCCCTAATGGTTAAAATAGTAGAGTGAAGAAGAAAAATGACCTTACAGTTAGAATTTAATGCAGATTCAAGTATTGCTTTATCTCTTACAGCTGGTATAATAGGATTTTGAATGAGTTCATCTAATAGATTTTCCATTGTAATTTAGCTCCTTTTTGGGTTTTTAATATAATTATACACCTCAAATTCAAAAATTAAAAACGGAGGCAGATAGGCGTTGATGATTGCTGTAACCAAAAGAACTATACCAGTTATACCGTTGCGTGGACTTGTGGTATTTCCATATATGATGCTTCACTTTGATGTTGGAAGGCAGATCTCGCTAAAAGCTTTAGAAGAAGCTATGAACAGCGACCAGCAGGTTTTGCTTTTGGCTCAAAAAGACCCAAAACAGGAAGAGCCAAGCCCAGAAGATTTATATCAATATGGAACAGTTGCAAAGATTAAGCAAATGTTAAAACTTCCGAGCGAAACTTCAAGAATTTTGGTAGAAGGATTTAGCAGGGCAAAAGTCATAGGCTATGTTTCTGTTGATCCATACTTTTTGGTAGAGGTTGAAGAATACAAAGAAAACGGTGGTAATTTAGACGACCCTGAATTAGAAGCACTTATAAGAAACGTAGTTTCTGCATTTGAGGAGTATGCAAGGCTAACAAGTAGAATTCCACCTGATGCTATTTTATCTGTTACCACAATTCAAAATCCTGGACAGCTTGCTGATGTTATTGCAGCGAATGTAATTGTCAAGCTTGAAGACAAGCAACTACTTTTAGAACAAGTAGACCTAAAAGAAAGGCTCACAAAGCTATATGAGCTCATGTTAAGAGAAAAAGAGATAATCGAAATAGAGAGAAAGATTACCCTCAAGGTTAAAAAACAGATTGACAAGATGCAAAAAGAATATTACTTGAGAGAGCAGCTCAAAGCAATCCAGAGCGAGCTTGGCGAAAAAGATAGTCTCTTTTCAGAAGCACAAGAGTACAGAGAACAGGTACAAAAATTAGGCCTGAGTAACGAAAACCTGCAAAAGGTTTACAAGGAGATAGATAGACTTGAGAAGCTTCCACCAAACTCACCTGAGGTTGGAGTTATCCGAACATATTTGGATTGGATTGTTGAACTTCCGTGGAATGTAAAAAGTGAAGAGAAAATTGACATAAATGTGGTAAAGAAGGTGTTAGATGAGGACCACTATGGTTTGGTAAAGGTCAAGGAGAGGATTCTTGAATATATCGCAGTGAGGAAATTAAAAAATAACCTAAAAGGTCCTATTTTATGCTTAGTTGGACCGCCCGGTGTTGGTAAAACATCTATTGCAAAATCAATTGCAAGAGCCTTAAATAGAAACTATGTACGAATCTCTCTTGGTGGTCTTAGGGATGAGGCAGAAATTCGTGGACACAGAAAGACATATGTTGGTGCTATGCCAGGGAGAATTATCTATGCTCTTCGGCAGGCAAAGACAAAAAATCCGCTGATACTTTTAGATGAGATTGACAAGATGTCGCATGATTTTAGAGGTGACCCTGCATCAGCCCTTTTAGAAGTACTTGACAGTGAGCAAAACTATGCATTCCGTGACCATTATATTGAAATTCCATTTGATTTGTCAGAAGTGATGTTTATTGCAACAGCAAACACACTTGAGACAATTCCAAGGCCTCTTCTTGACAGGCTTGAAGTCATTGAAATTACAGGTTATACTGAAGAAGAGAAGGTGGAGATTGCAAAAAGATATTTGTTCCCTAAGCAGATAGAGCAAAATGGACTTAAGAAGTCTCAAATTAGATATGATGAAGCTGTGATTCGTGATGTAATATCCTTCTATACAAGAGAGTCAGGTGTTAGAAACTTAGAAAGAGAGATTGCAAGGCTTTGCAGGCGTGTTGCAAAAGAAATTTTGGAAGAGAACAAAAAAATGGTTAGGGTTACCACAAAGAACTTGGAGAAATATCTGGGTGTAAGGAAATACAGAAGAGATGAACTAATTGAAGAAGACAGAATAGGAATTGTAACAGGCCTTGCATGGACACCTTTTGGCGGTGAGACACTTTTTGTTGAAGCGCTGGTTATGCCAGGAAACGGTAAACTTGAGCTTACCGGCCAACTTGGTGATGTGATGAAGGAGTCGGCAAAAGCAGCAGTTAGTATCATCCGTGCACGTGCAAAAGAGCTCGGAATAGATGAGAATTTTTATAAAGAATGTGATATTCATATTCATGTACCAGAAGGTGCTATACCAAAAGATGGACCGTCTGCTGGGGTTACTATGGCGACCGCAATGGTCTCAGCTCTTTCTAAAAAACCTGTAAGGCATGACATCGCGATGACAGGAGAGATTACTTTAAGTGGGAGGATTTTGCCAATTGGTGGTGTGAAAGAGAAAGTCCTGGCAGCAAAAAGAGTCGGAATAAAAAATGTGGTTTTACCCTATGAAAACAGAAAGGATGCAGATGAACTGGAGTATTATGTTAAAAAAGATATGAACTTTATTTTTGTCAAGACAATTGACGAGGTGTTTAAAATTGCAATAAAGGAGTAAAGGGGGGTTAAAAGAGAATTTGAAGATAAACCTGTCAAATGCAAAGCTTGAGAAAATTGCTGTCAAAAAGGATGACTATCCACCTATAAAGATGCCTGAGATGTGTATCTGTGGAAGGTCGAATGTTGGAAAATCTTCGTTTATAAACACTATTTTTAAGGACAAATTAGCAAGAGTTGGCTCAACACCAGGCAAGACACGAACAATAAACTTTTTCAATATTGATAACAAGTTCAGAGTTGTCGACCTTCCTGGCTATGGTTATGCTCAGGTTTCAAAAGAGGAGAAGAAAAGATGGAAGGATATGATAGAAGAGTACCTTTTGGAAAGGGAAGAGCTAAAACTTGCGGTTTTGCTGCTTGACTCAAGGCATCTTCCAACAGAAGATGACAAAATTATGCTTGGCTTTTTTGATAAGAAAGAGATTCCTATTATGATTGTCTTGACAAAATGCGATAAACTTTCTAATAATGAACTTACAAAAAACACAGAGCTTATTTCGAAAGAACTTGGAATTGAAAAGGATCTATTCTATCAATTCTCTGCAAAAACAGGCATAGGTGCAAAGCAGATTCAGTACAGTATAGTTAAATTTATGGAAGAAGCAATTTTAAAAGAGAAGGGGAAAAGATGAGGTTTGCACTTATAAGTAGCTGCCTTATAGGGCTTAATACGAAATATGATGGAACAAATAACTTGAGAAGTGAGATAGTAAAGAGACTCAAAAAAGAGTATATTTTGATACCTGTTTGTCCTGAGCAGCTTGGTGGTCTTCCAACCCCAAGAAACCCTTGTGAAATTAAAGATGGTAAGGTGCTTGATATAGAAGGCCGAGATTTTACCGATAATTTTTATAAAGGAGCTATAGAAACATTAAAAGTGGCAAGGTTTTTTGGCGCTGACATTGCATTTTTAAAGTCCAAAAGTCCTTCTTGTGGCTTTGGCAAGGTGTATGATGGTAGCTTTTCAAGAAGGCTTGTAGACGGTAGAGGAATTGCTGCAAGGGTTTTAGCAGAGAATGGTATTAAGATTGTTTGTGTAGACTAAAAATAATAAAGGGTGTTAAATAGGCATGGATTTCAAAGAGATTATCAAATATGACGATTTGATTTCGGTTTTGGACAACTTTTCTTATATCACAGGAATATCGGCAAATTTCTTAACAGCCGACAATCAATGGGTTGAGAACAAGAAAAAGGGCACATGTGGATTTTGTATGTTAATGAAGCAGTATTACCAAAATGGTGAAGCATGCCGAAATTCTGATTTAGCCGGTGCACAGACTGCCCAGAAGAAAAAAGGTGTACATGTTTACAGGTGTCACATGGGACTTGTTGAAGCTGTAATACCTCTTTTTTTCAACAATAGCTATATAGGTGCACTTTTTATAGGACAGATTTTGTTAGAGCCCCCAACTGAAGAGAAGTGGCAGGAAGTTTTTGAAAAGATAAAAGACCAGCCACTTGATATTGAAGCTGCAAGAAGAAGTTTTTTTAACCTTACTCATATAGACCATGAAAAGCTACAAAGTGTACTCGACATGATGCACATTGTTGCAAAGTACATCTTAGACTCTGAGATGATCAGAATATCTTCACTGTCGTCAATTGAAAAGATAATCGAATACATCAAAAACCACTATATGGAAGATATAACATTAGATGATTTGGCAAAGATGGTGTATCTGTCACCGACATACTTGAGTTATCTTTTTAAAAAACAGCTTGGGATAACAGTTAAGGAGTATCTTATTAACATAAGACTGAAGAAATCAAAAGAACTCATTGAGACAACAGACCTTCCAATTGGAGAGATTTCAAAAATGGTTGGGATAGAAGATCAGAATTATTTTAGCAGACTTTTTAAGAAAAAATTTGGAGTGTCGCCGTTGAATTACAAAAAGGATAAATATATTTACGATATATCTAAAAAAAATGCTAATACATAAAAAAGAAGTGCATTTAAATTGCACTTCTTTTTTTTTAGAATGAAAATAGAAGAAAAGCTAAAAAATAATTTAAAAACATGGGGGAGAAAAGATGGCAGAACTAAGATGGAACCCACTTTTACGCGACTGGGTGATGATTGCATCACACAGGCAAGAAAGACCTCAAATGCCAAAAGACTGGTGTCCTTTTTGCCCTGGTTCTGGCAGAGTACCAGAAACTTACGACGTTTTAGAGTATGACAATGATTTTCCGGCACTAATGCAAAATCCACCAGAACCTGATCCTGTGGCAACCAATTTTTATAAAGTGGCTCCTGCTTATGGAAAGTGTGAGGTCATTTTGTACTCACCAAATCATACAATAACATTACCTGAGCTGAGCGTTCAGCATATTCGAAAGCTTGTAGACTTGTGGGTTGAAAGGTTTGAAGCCTTGAAAAAAGATCCAAATATAAAGTTTATATTCATCTTTGAAAACAGAGGCGAGGTTGTGGGTGTTACAATGCCACATCCACACGGGCAGATATACGGCTATTCGTGGATTCCACTAAAGATTTTGCGCGAACTTGAGAGTGCTGAGTTGCACTACAATTCTTACAATGAGTGCCTAATTTGTAGAATTGACAAAGAGGAGATGGAATTTAAGAAAAGAGTAATAATCGAAAATGAACACTTTGTGACATACCTTCCTTTCTTTACAGAGTATCCATACGGTGTGTTTATCTCACCAAAACGCCATGTTAGAACAATATCAGAATTTACAGATGACGAAAAGAACAGTTTTGCAAAGATTTTGAAAGAAACTACAGGCACACTTGACAGCTTGTTTGACTATCAATTTCCGTATATGATGTGTTTTCATCAGCTACCTGTAAATGTTGACAAGGACTATTCAAGCTTCTATCATTTTCACGTTGAATTTTATCCGCCGATGCGTTCAAAAGACAAACAAAAGTTCAATGCATCAAGCGAGACAGGCGCATGGGCGCCGTGCAATACAACATCGCCCGAAGAAAAGGCAGAAGAGTTAAGACAGGCGTACAAGAGATTTTTGGACAAGATGCAAGGAGGCAAATAAAAATGGAAATCAAAGATCTTTTGAAGGTGTTCGAAGAGGTTTATGGTAAGACGGATGAAAAGATAAGGTGCTTTTTTTCAAGCGGAAGAGTAAACCTGATTGGCGAGCACACAGACTACAATGGTGGGTATGTTTTCCCTGCAGCGCTCAATGTGGGCACAACCATTTTGATTAGAAAAAGAGATGACAGCAAAATAAGACTTTATGCAACAGATTTAAAAGAGCTTGTTGAAGCTGATATTGAGAATATAGATAGCTACAAGTCTATCAAGTGGGGGAATTATCAACTTGGTGTTATAAAAGAGCTTATGAACTCAGGCTATAATGTTGGTGGTGCTGATATGCTCTTTCATGACACAGTTCCACACGGTGCTGGGCTTTCTTCTTCTGCAGCAATTGAGTGTGCAACTGGTATTGCAATCTATTCGATTTTTAATGAAAAACCCATTGATAAGGTAGCTTTAAGTTTTATTTGCCAACGAGCTGAAAATAGATTTGTTGGTGTAAACTGTGGAATTATGGACCAGTTTGCATCAAGCCTTGGCAAAAAAGACCATGCAATTTTCTTAAACACAAGGACTATGGAGTACAAGTATGTACCTTTAAAGCTTGGTGATTACAAGATTGTTGTTAGTAATACAAATAAGAAAAGAAGTCTTGCCAGCTCAAAATACAATGAAAGAAGAGAAGAGTGTGAAAAAGGACTTAAAATGTTGCAAAAAAAGCTTACAATTTCCTGCCTTGGCGAGCTGGATAGAGACACATTTGAAAAGTATAAAAACTTAATTGAAAATGAAACCATCTTGAAAAGGGTAAGACATGTTGTTTATGAAAATGACAGGGTATTAAAGTCAGTAGAGGTGTTAGAAAAAGGCGACCTTGTCAGTTTTGGAAAGCTCATGATAGACTCTCATATATCTTTACGTGATGACTATGAAGTGACCGGGTTTGAGCTTGACACACTTTTTGAAGAAGCTCTCGAGATAGACGGGGTGATTGGCAGTCGCATGACAGGTGCTGGTTTTGGCGGCTGTACAGTTTCAATTGTTCACAAGGATGCTATTGATGAGTTTATAAAAAAGGTTGGAGAGAATTATTATCAAAAAACTTCTTTAAAGCCTGACTTTTACATCTTTGACATTGACGATGGAGCAAGAGAGATAGAAATTTAAAATAATAAAGGAAAGGTTGGGACTAAGATGATTCTTGTTACGGGTGGAGCAGGATATATAGGAAGCCATATGGTTTGGCTTTTGCTTGAAAGAGGGTATGACGTTGTTGTAATTGACAATCTCGAAAAGGGTCATTCGAAAGCGGTACTTGGTGGAAAGTTCTACAAGGGTGATTTGAAAGACAAGGAGTTTTTAGATAAAGTCTTTTCTGAAAATGAAATTTCAGCAGTAATTCATTTTGCAGCATCTTCCTTAGTTGGTGAAAGTGTACAAAATCCAATAAAGTATTACTATAACAATGTCTATGGCACACTCAATCTTGTAGATACAATGATAAAGCACAATGTTAAAAAACTTGTATTCTCATCAACAGCAGCAGTATATGGAGAGCCAGAAAACATTCCTATACTTGAGACAGACAAAACTGAGCCAACAAACCCTTACGGTGAGACAAAACTTGCAATTGAGAAAATGTTAAAATGGATGGACACAGCATATGGTTTAAAATTTGTGTCACTCAGATACTTCAATGTAGCCGGTGCTCATCCAGATGGAATTATTGGTGAGGACCACAACCCTGAAACTCATTTGATACCAATAGTTCTTCAAGTAGCACTTGGTATGCGCGAAAAGGTCACTGTGTACGGCAATGACTATAACACAAAAGATGGCACATGTATAAGAGATTATATACATGTTCTTGATTTGTGTGATGCGCACCTAAAAGCATTAGAATATCTGGAAAAATATAATAAAAGCGATATATTTAATCTTGGAAACGGATTGGGTTTTTCTGTAATGGAGGTAATTGAAAAAGCAAATGAGGTTGTTGGGAAAAAGATTCCATATGAGATTGGACAGAGAAGACCAGGAGACCCTTCAATTTTAGTTGCATCATCCAAAAAAGCACAGGAAGTGCTTGGCTGGGAGCAAAAGTACAATAGCTTAGAGGTTATAATTTCAACTGCATGGAAATGGCACTCGACACATCCAAACGGCTATGATGAAAAATAAGCGTATAAAATTCAAGTACTTGCCCGAATGCAACTTATAGAGCGTTCGGGGTTTTTTGTTTTTGTATTAATTTTAATTCAAATTTAAAAATCTGCTATTGACAATATAATGTTATACTTTTAAAATAAAATATGTCAGATTGGCCTTCATCTCTTGAGATTAACTTCCCCAGACAGAAGTTAATAGTGTATAAATGCAAGAAAAAATTCTAATATTATTAGAAGGAGGGAAAAGAGTGCCTAATTCGGTTGATGAGTTTTTAAAAGGAAAGTCGATCATTGAACTTCGAGAGATTGCTAAAAGTCTTGGTATTCAAAAATATTCTTTGCTCAAAAAGAATCAGCTTATAGAAGCAATTAAAGAGTTTATTGGTACAACACCACAAGATGCACAAATATTAGAAGGTATAGAGAAAAAAGAAAAAGGCAGAAGAGGAAGAAAGAAAAAAAGTGAAATGCTTCAGCAACAGGAAACTGTAGCGCTTGATGCTCAAAATAAACAGTTAATTGAAGAAATAGAAAGTAAAGAAGAATCTAACAAAGTCGAAGCAGTGCCGTCTGAAATAGAAACACAGGTGCAAGAACAAGGGCAAGAGGGAGAAAGGAAGGCACCCAAAGAGGAACAAGAACCTAAAGAAGTTGCTGAGGCAGAGGAAAAAAGAGAAGAGGAAAAGAAAATCATAGAGCTGAAGGAAAAAAAAGAAGAAAAAAAAGAGGATAAAATGGTTATTGAAATTCCACCAGAATTAAAAGAACTTGAAGGTAAAGTTGAGATAGGTGGCATAGGTGAAGGAGTTTTGGAGATTATATATGAGCCAGGTGGCGGTGGTGGCTACGGTTTTCTAAGAGACGACTCATTTATGCCAGGACCAAACGATATCTATGTCTCACCATCTCAAATCAGAAAATTCAATCTCAAAACAGGTGACAAGATAAGAGGTCCAATTAGACTACCCAAGGAAAATGAAAAATTTGCAGGGCTTTTGTACGTCCAAAGCGTCAATGACATGAAACCTGAAGAGGTTGCAAAACGCACACCTTTTGAAGACTTGACTCCAATTTTCCCAAATAGAAGAATTGTTTTGGAAAACAAAAAAGAGCCGAACGATTTGGCAGTAAGACTAATTGACTTGATTGCTCCAATTGGAAGAGGCCAGAGAGGTCTTATTGTAGCTCCACCAAAAGCTGGTAAAACAACACTTTTAAAGAAAATAGCAAATAGTATTTTGACAAACTATGATGATTTGCATTTAATTGTTCTTCTGATTGACGAAAGACCTGAAGAGGTCACAGACATGCAAGATTCCATAAAAGCAGAAATCCATTATTCTACATTTGATGAGACGCCTGAACACCATATCAAGGTTGCTGAGATGGTACTGGAGAGGGCTATGCGACTTGTTGAATGCAAGAGGGATGTTGTTATACTTCTTGATAGCCTCACAAGGCTTGCACGTGCATATAACTTGGTTGAACCACCTTCTGGAAGAACACTTTCTGGAGGTCTTGACCCTAACGCTCTTCACAAACCAAAGAAGTTCTTTGGTGCTGCACGAAACCTCAAAGAAGGTGGGAGCCTTACAATTCTCGCAACAGCCCTAATTGAGACAGGCTCAAGAATGGACGATGTAATTTATGAAGAGTTCAAAGGGACAGGCAATATGGAGCTTCACCTTGATAGAAAACTTTCTGAGAAGAGAATATTCCCAGCAATTGATATTAACAAGTCTGGAACACGAAGGGAAGAGCTTTTACTGTCTGAAGAAGAAAAGGCTGCAGTTGATGCTATTCGAAGAGCACTTTCTAACCTTGGTACTGCTGAGACAACAGAGAGGATTATCAATAGTTTAGCAAGAACGAAGTCAAATGAGGAGTTTATAAAGACAATATTAAAGAATTTACCATAAAATTTGAGTTAACAAGTAATGAATAATAAAAAATTTTAAAAATTTCTGAGATTTGAAACAAACTAATTGAGATTTGAAGCAAAGTAGCTGCTTTTTTATTACAAAAAGCAGCTACTTTTTTTATTCTGACAGTTTTTCTGGATTTAACAAAAAAGGCCTTTTGAAATAAACTGATTTTTAGGAGGTGAAAAAAATGAAAGTATGCATTGACCCTGGCCATGGTGGCAGGGACCCTGGCGCAATTGGGAAAAATGGAACAAAAGAAAAGGATATTACTCTTGCTATTGCAAAGAAGCTAAAATACATCTTGGAAGATGGTGTAAAAGCACAGGTTATACTCACAAGAGACTCTGATAAACTTCCTTGGGGACAAAGAAGTGTTCAAGAAGACCTTAAAGCACGATGCAAGATTGCAAACGAAAACATGGTAGATATCTTCATCAGTATTCATTGTAACAGCAGTACGAGAGATTCTGCAGAAGGAGCTGAAACATATTATTACAAATATAGCAAAAAAGGATTTTTGTTGGCTTTTGAGGTGCAAAAAAGCATTACTCAAATGTTAAAGCTTGTGAATCGTGGAATAAAATTTGCAAACTTTTATGTGCTAAGGGAAACAAAAATGCCTGCAATTTTAGTTGAATGCGGTTTTCTCAGCAGTCCAAATGAAGAAGCAATGCTGAGAAATGATGACTTTCAGATCAAGATGGCAATGGCAATTGCAAATGGAGTAGCAGGCTATCAAAAAAATATTGATAAACCTTAAAAAATACTGTATTCTAATAATTAAAAAATAGAGCCAAAAAACGTACTTGGCTCTTTTTGTTTTTAAATTTTTTTGCCGAAAGGGATGAAGATGTTGAACATAAAATGGTACACTGATTTTATTCGGATAAGCGGTGTGCATATTGATTTTGATGCAACATTCTTCAGTGGTCAGTGTTTTAGATGGAAGAAAATGGATGATTTTTACATAGGTGTTGTTGATGAAAAGATAATATTCATAAAGCCTCAGGATGAGGATACCTTTGATATTTACAATTGTTCACCTGATGAATTTAAAAAATCTTTTTACTGGTATTTTGATTTAGACAAGGACTATGATGAAATTTTAGAAAAGTTATCTGGTCACGATAGCATTTTGAAAGAAGCAGTTGAAAAATATAGGGGCATGAGACTTTTGAACCAAGAACCATTTGAATGTATGATTTCATTCATTATTTCTCAGAATAACAACATAAAGAGAATTCAGCTTTTGATAGAAAGACTTTGTCAAGCCTTTGGCAAGAAAATAACATATAAAGGTTTTGTTTCTTGGTCATTTCCCACACTCGAGAGTCTCTGGAGTAGTTCAATAGATGATTTAAAACTTCTTGGTCTTGGCTACAGAGCAGAGTATATAAAAGATGCTGTTGAAAAAGTAAAAAATGGACTTATTAATTTTGATAAGCTGACTGATTTGGAGGTACAAAAAGCAAAGCAGGTTTTAAAGACTATAAAAGGAATTGGTGATAAGGTTGCCGACTGTATTTTGCTGTATTCTCTACAAAAATACAATGTGTTTCCAATTGATGTGTGGGTAAAAAGAGTGCTCAAAGAGTATTATGGATTTAAAACAAAAGACCAAATAAGAGACTTTATAAACTCTTTTGGAGATTTAGCAGGCTATGCTCAGCTTTTTCTATTTCACTATATAAGAAATAACCACAAAAAATAGAAGAAAAATACAAAATAGTGGAGGATGCTTAGTATGATTCCTTATAAGCTGATAATCCTTAGCATTGCACCATCTTTGTTTATTGCACTTTATATATATGTAAGAGACAAATTTGAAAAGGAGCCGCTGCACCTTCTTTTAAAGACTTTTGTATGGGGAGTGCTTATAAGCGCTGTTGTAGTTCCAGTTGAATACTTTTTGATGGCATATGGGAGTATTTCTGCTTCAAGCAGAATTTCTTTTATTGTATTTGAAGCCTTTATTGTAGCAGGTCTAACAGAAGAGTATTTTAAAAGACTGGTTGTTTTAAGAATTGCATACGACACACCATATTTTAATCAGCCTTTTGACGGGATTGTTTATTGTGTTTTTTCTGCTGTAGGGTTTGCGGCAATTGAAAATGTGGGATATGTACTACAATCATTTCAAACATCATATCAAGAAGCTATCACAGTAATTGTTTTAAGAGGTATCATGGCAGTGCCTGCTCATGCCATGTTCGGGGTTGTAATGGGGTACTATTTGGGTTTCGCAAGATTTGCGCCAGCTGATAGAAGCTATTGGTACTTTAAAGTATCGCTAATTTTGCCAATGCTTCTACATGGATTTTATGATTTTGTATTGATGCTAAATGTCTATGGTGCTTTAGCAATTGTTGGAATATATGAGCTTTTGCTTTTTATCTACTGTTTGAGGCTAATCAAAAGAAGTCAGGAGATTTCAAGACTATATTTTTAAAATTTGTGAGGAGATGAATTTAAAGTGACAGCTGAGGAACAAGAACGTGAGCTGAAAAAAATTGAAGCTTTTGCATATAGAAACTTGAAAAAAAATTCAATTGTGTCAATCACAGATGGTGCAATCTTTGCCATTGCAAGCGGAATGCTATCAGTCTCAACTGTTATAGTTTACTTTATTTCACACTATGTAAAGTCAAATACTTTGATTGGTCTTTTGACAACACTGAATGTGCTTTTGTCAAACTCTCCCCAGATACTTGTTGCTAAAAAGCTTGAGATGCTTGAGACTTACAAAGAGTATTTCATAAAAGTGGCTTTAATAATGCGGCTTATGTGGCTTCTTTTGGCCATTGACGTGTTTTTGTTTGCTGAAAGAAATGAACTTCTGTTTGTTATACTGTTTTACTTAATTTTCAGTCTTCAAGGATTTTTTGCTTCATTTGCAAATATTACATGGTTTAATCTGATTTTAAAACTAATACCTGAGAGACAGCGGAGCAAATTTTTTGGCATCAGGTCGTCAATTGGGGGACTTTGCGAAACGCTTGGTGCTTTTTTGATGGGTAAAATTTTGAGACTTTTAAGATATCCTTATAACTATGCTCTTTTGTTTTTCATTGCCTTTTTAATAATGATGATCTCACTTTATCTCTTTTCACTTATGAAAGAAATTCCACAAAAAAAGCCAAAAAAGGAGATTAACAATAAACACTATTTTAAAAACATGTTTTTGATCTTAAAAGAGGATAAGAACTTTACATATTACCTGTTTTCAGTTTTATTTATTGGTGCACTTGGTAAGATGCCATTTGGCTTTCAAACTATATTTGCAAAAAATAGCCTTGGTATAACTACTGAGCATGTTGCGGTTGCAACAACTATATTGTTGTTTTCTCAAACAGTTGGATATATGATGTGGGGAATTATAGGTTCAAAGTATGGGTTTAAAAGTACACTTGTAATTTCTGCTCTCATATTCTTGCCTGCAATTTATTTTACATATTTGATGAGCAATATAAATATTTACTATCTTTCAGTGGGGCTATTTGGTATTGCACAGAGTGCAAGAAATGTAAATGAGAGCAATTTAGCTGCAAAACTTTGTAAAGACCCATTAAAACAGCCAGCTTATATAGGACTTAGAAATTTTTTGATGGGACCTTTTTTTGCATTCAACTCTATTATAGCTGGAGGAATTATTGATGCACTTGGCAAAAATATTCTTTTTGTGATTTCTTTTTGCTGCATGGTGTTAGGATTTTTTATACTCTGTTTTAAGGTAAAAGAGGAATAAGGATTCAGTTTGATTGACAGGAGAATTAGTGTGTATTAGAATACACATTAGGAGGTGTATAAAGATGAGAACAAATATAATTTTGAACGATGAACTTTTAAAAAAAGCGATGGAGATAGCAGGGGTTAAAACTAAGAAGGAAGCTGTTGAGATTGCTTTAAAAGAGTTTGTTGAGAATCACAGTCGGAAGAAATTGTCAGAACTGAGAGGTAAAATTTCATTTGCAGAAGATTATGATTATAAAGAAATGAGGCTGAATTCATGATTTTAGTTGATACTTCAGTATTGATAGATTACTTTAAAGGAAACGCAAATGAAAAAGTTGAGAAGTTACATTATGTAATTTCTAACAATATACCATTTGGTATTTGTAATATAGTGTATCAGGAGATTTTGCAAGGTGCGAAGGATGAGAAAGAATTCAAACTGCTCAAGGAATATTTAAGTAGCCAGAGATTCTATGATTTGAAAAACGGTAAAGAGTCGTATGAAAAGGCTGCAGAGTTATATTTTAAATGCATGAAAAAAGGAATCAATATAAGAAGTACAATTGATGTGATAATTGCTCAAATAGCAATTGAAAATGGTTTACTACTTCTTCACAACGATAAAGATTTTTCTCAGATTGCTTTGGTAGAGCCAAAGTTAAAAGAGTTTTAAGGAAGTTATTGTAAATTGTTTTTTTATTCTTCTAAAAAGCTCTTGTAAAAGACACATAACTGTTGTAAAATATTTTTGCGCCTTTATGGGTGTGAGAAAGCTATGAGTTCAAAAAAATAACAGAATTTAACATAAATTTTAGCAGGAGGTGAATAAAATGAAGGAAGGAATCCATCCAACATATTATCATGATGCGGTTGTAAGATGTGCATGTGGTGAGACATTTATAACTGGTTCAACAAAGAAGGAAATTCATGTTGAAATTTGTTCTAAATGCCATCCATTTTTCACAGGAAAGCAGAAGTTTGTTGATACAACAGGAAGAGTGGAGAGGTTTATGAAGAAATATGGTCTTGACCAGAAATAGAGTTTAAGAGGCGCACATAAAAAAGGATTAGCCTGTGCTAATCCTTTTTGTTTTATAAATTCTTAAAAGATAGGAAGATGAGTATGAAAAAAACTACAATTGGTGGTATGGCCTTGATTGAGGGTATTATGATGAAAGGGCCAAAAAAGATTTCAATTGTAATAAGAAAGCCGAACGGAGAGCTTTACAAAGAAGTAAAGGATTTGTCTGTCGATGACACAAACAAATTTAAGAAAATCCCTTTTATAAGAGGAATTTTTATCCTATTTGAACAAATGTTCTTGGGCACAAAAGCTCTGATGAAATCAGCTGACATTGCCATGCAAGATTTGCCACAAGAGGAAAGAGAAAAACAAAAGGACTTTTTTGACAGACTTTTTGAAAAGAAATTTTTTCAGAAAATTGGGATTAGTGATATTGCTATCTACTTTTCAGTTATATTATCAGTCATATTAGGAATACTCTTGTTTTTTTATATCCCAACGTGGTCTGTTGAGATTTTTAAAAAGTTTAATATAAACAACTTTGGCAAAAATATGATAGAAGGAATAGTAAGAGTAATAGTCTTTATTTTCTATTTATTTTTTGCATCACAGATGAAAGAAATAAAGAGGGTGTTTGAATACCATGGTGCTG
>NZ_APGP01000055.1:0-42721 GCF_000404025.1 Caldicellulosiruptor sp. F32 | reverse complement strand
CCAAGGTGTTTTTTGAAATGGAAGAATTTATTTCGATTGAGTATGATTATGAAAAATATCAAAAATTAGAAGATAATGGGCGATATGAAATTATTGAAGGCAGGTTATATAACTTAGCACCTTCTCCTTCAGTTTTTCATCAGCATGTGTGTGGGAATATTTATCATAAACTAAGGATTTTTCTGCAAGATAAAGAATGTGTGCCTTTTATTTCACCTGTCGATGTAAGGCTTGCACCAAAAGGAAGCGAAGATAGAAATATAAAAAACGTAGTCCAGCCAGATGTGTTTGTGGTTTGTGATAAATCTAAGATTGACCAAAAAGGCATAGTGGGAGCGCCAGAATTTGTTGTAGAGGTTGTCTCTCCAAATACATCTGCAAGGGATTATCTTATAAAACTAAAACTTTATGAAAGATATGGTACAAAAGAGTATTGGATTGTAAATCCGCAGGAAAAGAGCGTTGCAGTCTTTGTGAAAGCAAAAGAAGACCGATTCGATATAAGCAGTGTATTTTTCCATCCTGCTATTATTAGATCATCTTTTCTCTCTGGCTTTGAGATTTCAACCGACGAAGTTTTTGCAGAGATATAACTCTTAAAAAAGTAAGGTGGCAAGGTATGGACTTACTTTTCGTACCTTGCCACAACTCTTGTTGAAATACCACCACGTTCGTGAAACTCTCCAATCACTTCCATGAACTTTGGCTCAAGCAATTTTACAAGGTCGTCTAAAATCCTGTTTACAGCATGTTCCTGCAAAATTCCCACATTTCTAAATGATGTCAGGTAATATTTCAATGATTTTAGCTCAACAAGCTTTTTGTTGGGTATATACCTTATTGTAAGCCGGGCTGTATCAGGAAGACCTGTCCACGGACAAACTGATGAAAATTCGTCTGTGATATACTCAACAACTGTATTTTTTTCAGGGTATTCATAGTCAATTGCTTCTAAAACGTCAGTGTCTATCTTTTCATAGCCATAGATGTCAAATCTTCTTTGCTGGTATTTGTCATTTAAATTTGGCGACTGCATTTTTTCAAAACCTCCCTTGTTTTGTTGACCGGAGTTGCTGCGAATCAGCCATGATATGCTTTTAAGCCTGCAAAAAAGATTTTAGCATACTTTAATTTGCATTGTAAATTGGGGTATAATGAAAATTAACAATACGAATTTAAAAATTTTTGAGGGGAATGATACATGCCAGAAAAAGAGCCTCTTTACATAGAAGAGATTTTTGACTATGTTAGCCAGCGACCACAGAAGTTTGCTTTGAATTTCTGGGAAGACCCAAGATATTTTAAGCTTCACAGGCACAATTTTGTTGAGTTTATGTATGTTGTAAAAGGCGAGGGGACAGAACATATAAATTCAATCAGCTACAGTCTAAAACCTGGCACATTTTCAATTGTAATGCCGTACCAAATCCACAGAATAGAGTATTCAGAGCAAAACCCTCTTTCAATTTATGTTGTTGCAATTTCGTTTGAGGAGCTTTTAGCACCATCGAGCATCTTCTACAGAATAGGTCAGCTTCTTTTGAACTACGACGAAAATGTCCTTCCCTATTACTACTTTGAAGGCAAGGAAAAAGAGATGATGGACAGCCTATTTGAAGAAGCATGGATATATTATAACCAGCAGGATGTGTGGGCAGAGATAATACTCAAAGCAAAGATTTTAGAGATAGTTGCATACTTTGACAGATGCAGAAATTTGGCATGTGGGAAAAAACTTTCAAAGGCCTGCTTCTAACTTTGTCACAAACAGAGCTCAAAAAGAGAACATTCCTGTTCCAACCGACTACTGGCAGCTTGTGTACTATGTGCATAAGAATTATAACCAGAACATAGACCTAAAAACCTTGTCGAAAGAGTTTCACTTGAGCCCATCTTACATAAGCCAGCTTTTTAAAAAGCTTGTTGGCAGCAACTTTCACAACTTTTTGATTGAGGTGAGGCTTCAGCATGCATGCAGCCTGCTTCTTTCAACAGACAAGCCGGTGACAGATATTGCTCTTGAGGTTGGGTTTGATTCGTATTCAACATTTGCAAGAGTCTTTCACAAACACAAAGGTATGAGTGCACTGGAGTTCAGAAAAAGAGGAGGAGCTGGATAGGTCTGAACTGAGCAGAGCAAGCTACAGTGCACAGTGATGTTGCGTAAATTAGTGACTAAAAATTTTTCTCTGAAAATTTGGAACATAGAGCAAGTCTCATAAAATGAATTTTGGTTAGCTAAAAGAGTGATGGGAAATACAACAGAGAAAATTAAAAGGCGGGTGTGCTGCCCGCCTCATAAATAGAAAATAGCTTTTTACTTTCCTGCCTCTTTTTTTAAAACCTCTTTTATCTCCTCAGCACCTGCAACCCTGCCAGAGAATATAAGCTTTTCATCTACAACAAGCGCAGGTGTTCTCATAACACCGTAAGACATTATCTTTTCAATATCTTTTACCTCTTCAAATTGAGCCTCAATCCCAAGCTCCTCAGCTGCTTTTTTAGCATTCTCCATGAGCTTTTTGCAATTTGCACATCCACCACCAAGAACTTTTATAACCATTTGTCAATCACACCTTCCTTTCTTTAAAATTTTTATCCAAGAATAAGGTTAAATAAGTACCCTGTTATAATTATCCCACAGCCTACAATTGCCACAAATATCCCAAGGAGTTTTGGTTTTAGAACTCTTCGAAGAAGTATCATCTCAGGGAGCGACAGGGCTGTTACACTCATCATAAAAGAAAGCGATGTTCCCATCGAAACTCCAAGGCGCCTGAACTCACTTACAAGTGGAATAATCCCTGCTGCGTTTGAGTAAAGTGGAATACCAAGTACTGTTGCAAAGACCACGGCAAAAGGATTGTTCTTTCCAGCAATCTTTGCAAGTGCACCTGTTGGGATGTAGCCGTGCAAGAATGCGCCAATGCCAATTCCCACAACTACAAATATCCATACCTTTTTTATAAGCTCAATGGTAAATTCAAGTGTTTCTTTGAGACGTTGCTTTAAAGTTTTCTTGTCCTCAAAAATTTGAACATCACCGACTTTGATTTTAAAAACATAGTCCTCAACATACTTTTCAAGATGAAGCTTTCCAATTACAATGCCACTTGCAATTGCAATTATCTCACCCGACAGCACGTAAATAAGAGCAATTTTAAGGTCAAAATTTGCATACAAAAGTCCGAGCGCCACTTCATTTACCATTGGAGCAGCAATCAGGTAAGAAAATGTCACACCAAGCGGAATTCCTGCTTCAACAAAGCCAATAAAAAGTGGGACTGCTGAGCATGAACAAAACGGTGTTACAATTCCTAAAAGTGCTGCTAAAATGTGGGCAAGGAAGATATTCTGTTTTTTGTGTGAAAGAATTTCTCTTGTCTTTTCAGGTGAGAAAAAGCTTCTTATATAAGTTATCACAAATACAATCAAAAATAACAGAATAAAAATCTTGATTGTGTCGAATATAAAAAAATTTACAGCACTCGCAAGCTTTGAACCCTGCGGGATTTTAAAAATATTGTAAGTTACAATATCAGCAAATTTCTGGGCTGGAGCAAACAAATGCTATCACACCCTTTCAGTCTTTTGACACTCAAGTATGAAGGCTTCTGCTATATTCAGCAGAGCCTTGACATATTCATTTTTAATCCTGTAGTGCATATTTGCACCCACCTTGCGGTGTTCAAGCAAACCTGCTTCTTTTAAGATTTTCAAATGTTGAGATAAGTTTGGTTGAGAGAATTCAACAAACTGTAAAAGTTCACATACGCACTTTTCACCGCTCAACAGGTTTTGAACTATCTTTATTCTAATTGGATGAGAAAGCGCTTTGAACACCTTCGCAAGCCTTTCTTCCATGGACATAGTTTTCGCACAATCTTTCTTTTTTCAGCTTTAAAAGAAAGAGTTGTGCTTTTTGCACCTCTCTTTTATTTAGTTTATAAGCATTTAATTATATAATAAACTAATGAACAAAAAAATTCAAGTTCATTTTTTGTATTCTTGATTTTTTGGGAAGATTCTTATTTCGTGATTATGATATAATATTCATAGTAGACTACACTCCCATTCTGACGACAGTTTTTGGTGTTTCTTTTGAATAGCACATTACACTTTTTAATTATATTCGTTCAGGATGAAGGCAGCCTCAATTCTTTTTATAACCTTCTCCTTAGTGTTTTCGCACTATTTTTCGCTGTGGTAAATATCTTTACACCTATTCGAGATAATTAAAAGGGTTATATTGCAAAAACTGAAAGCTGAGGATATAATAAAAACTGCAAGGGAAATTGTATTCAAAATCTATCTACAAAAAAATGTAAAAATAAAAATCAAACCGCAGCTTTTAAGCTGTGGTTTTTGTTTTTTGTGTGGTATAATAAAAGTTGTAAGCAAAAAACTTTCAAACGAAAAAGGTGATTTTGTTATGTTGTTTACAGTAGTAGTAAGCAAAGAGGACAGCTGGTATATCGCTAAATGCGTAGAAAACAGTGTAGCTTCACAAGGAAAAACCATCGAAGAAGCAATAGCTAACTTAAAAGAAACTCTTGAACTTTACTACGAGGGAGAAGAAATACAAAAACCACAAATGCCACCGCTGATAACTACTATAGAGGTGGCTGTGTAAATGTCTTCCAGGTATCCTATACTAAAGCCACAGGAAATAATAAGAGCACTCAAAAAAGCTGGATTTAAAGAAGTGGCACAAAAAGGCAGTCATCTCAAGCTCAAAAAAGAAAATCCAACAAGAAACGTAATTATTCCAATGCATGAAGAAGTTACAAGATGAACATTAAAAAGTATTTTGGAACAAGCAGGAATAAGTTTAGAAGAGTTTTTAGAACTCCTTTAAGCTTTTTGTCAATTTGCTGAAAAAGAGAAGATTCTTATTAGATACATTTAGATTGTCTTCTGCTGTAACTTTCCTTTAATCATCTCCGATATAGAACTGGAGGTTTGGTAAATGCTAAAACAGATGATTACAAAATTGGAGAAATTCCCACCTATAATTAGGGTATCGCTGATTTTTATTGGTTTTGGATTATTTTCTCTTTTAGCCTTTAAAATTGGAGAATTTGTTGGCAGACTAATTTACGATATTTTACATTAATGAATTAAAATATTATCACAAGAAAAACTTTAATTAACACCTTCGAAGGTACATTTTTGGATAACATCTTTACTCCGGCAAACACAAAAAGTAAGATTAAGAAAATTTAGTAAGATAGTATACTGCAATTTGTGTTCTATTTTTAAGATTTAACTTTTGAAGAATGGATGTTATGTAGTTTTTCACTGTACCTTCAGAGATGAAAAGCAACCTTGCGATTTCCTTATTTGAGTATACTTTATCCATAAGAACAACGTCAGCATGCCACATCTTGAGAAACTCTATTGCCTCTTTTGCATTGGTGCAAAGGCTTACAACCTCAAAATTTTCAAGCTCAAGGATGATTTTAAGACCGTCCAAAACGGCAGGGTTATCATCCACAATTAAGACCTTAGGTTTTTTCAAAGTAATCTTCCCTCTACCTTCAAAGTTCAAATGCTTGAATGTTTTCTACCAATGCTTTTATTTTACTAAAATTTTTTATAATAATGAAGATATATTCTAGAACACGCTGGCTTGTGGTATAATTAAATCAGAGGCGGGGAAGAGGTGTTAGTGTAAGAAAGGAGAAAATTTGTAACATTGAGGAGGCTACGAGTATACCTTGACACCTCAGTTATAAGTCACTTAGACCACCATGATAATCCTGAGTATATGCAGATAACAAGAAAATTTTGGGAAGAGCTTAAACAAGGAAAATACAATATATACATTTCAAGTGCAGTAATAACTGAATTAAATAAGTGCAAGGAACCAAAAAGAAGCAGGCTATTAGAGTATATGTCCCAGATAGAATTCACGAGAATTGAGATTAACCAACAAGTTTTGGAACTTGCGCAGAAGTATGTGAATGAATGTATAATTCCGTCAAGGTTTTTCGACGACGCAGTCCATATTGCAGTAGCAAGCATTAACGAATGTGATATTTTGGTATCATGGAATTTTAAGCATATAGTTAGATATAGGACAATTCAAGGCGTAAACGCAATAAACAAACTTATGGGTTATAGAGAAATTCAACTGGTGTCACCACTTATGATGTTAGAGGAAGAGGAGTGACAAATATGTTTGAAACAAGCGCGATGAAAGAACTGCACAGGATACAGGAGGAGATCTACGAAGAAACAAAAGGCATGACTCCAGAAGAATTGATTAGGTATTTTGAAGAAACGGCAAAAAAAGTAGAGAGAGAATTAGAGGAACTGAAAAAGAAAAAAAAGAAGGAAATTATTCAATAATTTCATAACAGGTAAACCACAAATAATTTTTTCTGCAAACTATCTGTGGCTTTTTTGTTTTTTAGAAACTCGGCTTTTTGATTGAGGTGAGGATTCAGCACGCATGCAGCCTGCTTCTTTCAACCGACAAGCCAGTGACTACTGAGATAGCTCTTAAGGTAGTCTTTTACTCATGTTCAACCTTTGCAAGGGTGTTTCACAAACACTAAGACATGAGCGCTTTAGAATTTAGAAAAAATGGATTTTTTTGTAGTCATTGACCTCTTTAATAAGTAAAGGAGTATTCCAAGTAAAGTTACAAATACCACAGTAAAGGGATTGTTCCTGCCAGCAATTTTTGCAAGTGCACCTGTTGGAATGTAGCCGTGAAGAAAAGTACTAATGCCAATTCCCACAACTACAAATACAAGGGTTTGTGTCATACTTGCTTTAAAAATTTTTTATCCTCAGCAATTTGAACATTTCAGGACATAAACAATATACAATATTTAAGTTTTAAGTTAGGCAATACTTACACAAAAATAAAAAACCCTCCGCAGCTTTTAAAATATCTATCCTTTGCTGCAGAAGGCAACAAAAAGTATTGAATAAACTAACTTACAATTTTATAATAGGTTTTTGCTGTAAGGGCATACACGCCAGTATAAAATATAGCAAACACAAGTATAACAGCAGATGTGCAAAGAGCATACAAAGGTATATTTGTAAGGTTGAATACCTGTAACATTTTAACTATTATTTTGAAAGCAAACGCTATATGAACTATTGCTGAGAATAAAGGCAAAAAGAAGGTTGCAAGTATTTGGCTTTGTATTGACTTTTTAATCTCCAGACGCGTCATACCCACTTTCTGTAAAATTTCATAGCGATGCCTATCATCAAATCCCTCTTCAATTTGTTTATAGTAAATTATAAGCACTGTTGCCATAATAAACAAAAGTCCAAGAAACAAACCAATGAATAATAACCCGCCATAGATAGAGTAAAAACCTTCTCTTGCCATTTCACGAACTTCAATTGTTGCATCATTTACTATTTTGTTTAAGCTATTTTTTAGTGCTGTGCAAATGTCCATGAGATTATCCTTGTTACCATCAAAATCAAAAGCATAATAATATGAAAATTGTACCATGTCGTTTTTATTGCTATTTAGTGAACAGAAGATTTTCTTCATTGTTTCAATGTCTTTGACTATTATCCAAAAACAACTAATAGCTGGTGTAAGGCTATTAGTTAGAGAGTTTGAAGTTAATCGTTTTTTAATTGAGAGTTTGAAACCATTGAAATTGATAATGTTCTCAGAGATATTAACGTTACTAGTATACAGAAGAACTTCATTATCAGATAATTTGATAACTTTCTTTTCAATATTATTGTAGTCCTCAAGAGGCACTACAAAGGCAATGGCTGAGTTCTTATCAAAAAAATTTTGTTTTTTTATTCTGAAATGAGTTTTATCTTGAATTAAAGCAAGCTCTAAATATTTGTATTTAACCATGTTTTTAGGAACTATATTAAATTTTTTCAATTGCTGCATTATCGTATTATCAACTTTTTTTACATTTTCTAAGTTAATATTGTCCGATGTAATAATTATTTCTTGTGGATAGCGAGTTTTTAAAATATCCTCAACTCCAATATACAGGGAAATTGTGGTTGAAAGTACAACAATTACTGCGGTTGAAAGTATACATATGTTTGCAAGCCCAACTGCATTTTGTTTCATCCTGTATATCATGTTAGAAATCCATATAAAATGATTAGGTTTATAGTAATAGTTTTTGTTTTTCCGAAGAGTCTTTAAAAATGCTATGCTTCCAGCGGTAAACAAACAATATGTCGCTATCATTACTAAGATAACTGCAACAAAAAAGATGTTCATCGCTGCTAAAGGTTTTTCAGTTGTAAGTGCAATGTAATATCCAATCCCAAGGCAAACTATACCAATGATGGTTAAAAGCCATTTTGTTTTTGGTTCTTTTTCACCTACATTGCTTGCTTTTAATAATTCAATGGGTTTTGATAGATGTACCGAGAAGATGTTATATATAAGGTTTAATATAAAAATTCCGCTGAATAAAAGAGTTGTGACCAAAATGGATGATGGTGATATTTCAAAACCAAAGACAACTTTAAAACTTACAATTTTAAAAAGTAGAAGTGTCATAAGTTTGCTTAAAATTATTCCTGATAAAATACCAGATGCAATACATATCAGTCCTATGATTACCGTTTCAAAAAACATAATACTTGCTATATGTCTTTTTTCCATTCCAAGAATATTGAAAAGTCCCAATTCTTTTTTACGCCTCTTTATCAAAAAGCTGTTTACGTAAAAAATAAATATAACAGAAAAAATACCAATTACTCCTGCTCCAAATCGCAAAATACTCCTCAGCGCTTGGCTATCGCTCAAATGTCCGATATCTTCTGTATTAGACAAAAAACACATGTTGTAAAACATCATAACTGCTCCAATACAGGTCAGTATATATGGGATATATGCTTGGGTATTTCTTTTTATGTTATTAGCTGCAAATTTTATATAAAAAGATTTAAGCATTTCGGATACCTCCTGTTGCAATCATGGTAAGCGTATCGGAGATTTTCTGATACATTTCATCATTTGACATTGAACCTTTATAAATTTGATGAAAAATCTCTCCGTCTTTTATAAACATAACTCTTTTTGCATAGCTTGCAACTTTTATGCTGTGTGTGACTACAAGAATTGTTTGACCTTCATTATTTATCTCGGCAAATAGTCTTAATAATTCTTCGGATGAATGTGAGTCAAGAGCACCAGTTGGTTCATCGGCAAGAATAAGCTGGGGTTTTGTAATAAGTGCACGGGCAATTGCAGCTCTTTGTTTTTGTCCGCCTGAGACCTCATAAGGATATTTTGAGAGAATATCAGAAATTCTAAGTTTTTCAGCAACAGGTTTTAACCTCTCATACATTTCTGTATATGGTCTTCCTGCTAAGACAAGAGGTAACAGGATGTTGTCTTGTATAGAAAATGTGTCAAGAAGATTGTAATCTTGAAACACAAAGCCTATGTTATTTCGTCTGAAGGCTGAGATTTCTTTTTCATTCATTGACGTAATTTCTCTGCCATTTAGTAATACTTTACCGCTTGTAGGTTTATCAAAACCTGCAATGATGTTTAACAGTGTTGTTTTACCTGAACCAGATTCGCCCATAATAGCTATATATTCTCCTTGCTCTACTGAAAAGGATACACTTGCAAGTGCCTGAACAGGATTTCCACCAAATCTTGTTGTGTAGATTTTCTTTAAACTATTTACTTCTAAAAGAACATGTGTCATATTTTACTTCCCTCCGAGTGCAAAATTGACTTTTTTATTCCTGTTCATTATAACAAAAAAGAGAAAATGCTTGCCTTATTTTTGGCTTACATTTTCTCTTCTCAATCTTACATTTTAGTAAGGTTTTAATTAGATAAACTAATCTGGTGCTATATCAACAGTATCAAAGTTGATTTTTACTTTTGTACCCTTTCCAACTTCTGATTCGATTATAATTTTGTGTGATAGTTTATCTAAAATCCGCTTGCAAAGGTAAAGTCCAATACCTGTAGATTTTTTGTCCAAGCGACCGTTATATCCTGTAAAGCCTTTTTCAAAAACACGGGGCAAATCCTCTTTTGCAATACCTATGCCTGTATCTTCAATAACCAATGTATTTGGCAAATTGTTTTCCATATAAATAGAGATTTGACCACCGGGGTTTGTATATTTAAGCGCATTTGAAAGTATTTGTTCAATAACAAATGTTAGCCATTTTTCGTCAGTTAACACATGGCAGTTTAATTCTTTGTAATTGAGTTTTATTTTTTTACGTATAAAAATTAGAGAATATTTTCGTAGCGCTTGTTTTACAATATGGTCAAGTGAATATTTCTTAAGTAGTAAGTCATTGCTCATATTTTCCATACGAAGATATTGAAGAACCATTTCAACATACTGCTCTACCTTGAATAGTTGTTCTAAAAGTTCACTGCTAATTTTTGATTGTTCTGCTTGTAAAACCAGCTTTATAGCAGCTATGGGTGTTTTAATTTGATGTGCCCATGCTGTGTAATAATCAATCATATCTCTATAGACTTTCTCATTATTAGTTAAAATTTCAATTTTGCTTTCATTAATGATTTTAATTAGTTCTTGATAATCTTTTTCAATCAAATCCTTTGCAATTGGAAAAGAAAAATCCGCAATCGTAATGTTTCGTTTTAGTTTTTCAAGTGTTATATGTTGTTTATAAAATGAGAAAAAGTCAGTAATTCCAATGATAAATGCAAAAATATATATTAGTACTAAGCTATAAACTGTGGGTTCTAAAGGAAGAGAATAAAGGAATGAAATAGAAAAAAATATACAGCTTGAAACCAACAGATAAATGATAAGCAACATATTCCGTTTTAAATATGCCCCTATAATGTTTATGTAATCCTTCATATTTTTTCCCCTCATTCTATAATATATCCAATGCCTTTTTTGGTTTTGATAAAATTTTCGAGACCTAACTCAGCTAACTTTTTGCGAAGCCTTGTTATATTTACTGTAAGAGTATTATCGTCAATAAAGCTATCACTTTGCCAAAGGTGTTGCATAATTTCTTCACGGGATACCACTCTTCCGGCATTTTCCATAAGCAATTGCAAAATTTTGTATTCATTTTTTGTTAACTCAATTTTTTTATTTTGATGAATTAGAGTGGTATTATTGAGATTTAAAATAACTCCCTTGTGCTCAATAAGGTTTATATTTGAGACAAATGAGTAAGTTCTCCTTATCAGGGCATGGACTTTTGCTGTAAGGACGTTCAAATCAAAAGGTTTTTCAATAAAATCATCTCCACCCATATTGATAGCCATTATGATATTCATATTATCGCTTGCAGAAGATATAAACATAATAGGAACTTTTGATATTTTACGTATTTCGTTACACCAGTAAAACCCGTTGTAAAAAGGCAATATTATATCAATTAACACGAGATGTGGCTCAAATTGAATAAAGCACTCAATGATATTTTTAAAATCTGTAACATAACGTACGTCGAAATCCCATTTGGACAAGTGGTTTTTTATAGTTTCAGCAATAGATATATCGTCTTCAATAATCATTATCTTATACATTAAAAATCACTCCGACAAACAGTCTACATAAACTGGGTACAGATAGATTATATTTTTTTACGACCATTTATTCAAGCATGCTTTTGAGTAACAATTGATTAACAAATGCCTATGTCTTACGCTTTTGAGATTAAGAAAATTTAGTAAGATAGTATACTGCAATTTGGGTTCTATTTTTAAGATTTAACTTTTGAAGAATGGATGTTATGTAGTTTCTTACTGTACCTTCAGAGATGAAAAGCATCCTTGCAATTTCCTTATTTGAGTATCCTTGTGATATGAGCTTTGCAATTTCAAGCTCTCTTTCAGTAAGGTTTTGTGTTTTTTCAAGTAACTGTTTACTGGTCCTTTTCAATACATCTGAAATGTATAAAGCAATTTCTTTGTCCATAACAACCTTACCGTCAAGCACAGACAAAATAGAATTCACAATATGCTTTGCATCAGAGCTTTTAAGGATGTACCCATCTGCGCCAAAGCTCAGGCTCTTTTCTATGTAATCCTCTTCACAAAATGTTGTTAATATTATCACTTTGACATTTGGAAATTTGGTTTTTATATTAAAAGTTCCCTCAATACCATCCATAACAGGCATTCTAATATCCATAAGAACAACGTCAGCATGCTTCTTTTCGAGAAACTCTACTGCTTCTTTTGCATTGGTGCAAAGGCTTACAACCTCAAAATTTTCAAGCTCAAGGATAATTTTAAGACCGTCCAAAACGGCAGGGTTATCATCAACAATTAAGACCTTAGGTTTTTTCAAAGTAATCTTCCCTCCTGCTTTTTAATGGGACAAATACCACTATTGAAAATCCAGCATGGTTGTCAATGTTGACTGTTGCGCCCATAGACTTTGCTCGAAGTTTTATGCTCATGAGCCCAACGCCCTCTTTTATTTCTCCTTTTTTCTTGCCATTGTCATGCACAGCAAGACGCACATATGTTGGTTTTGATTCCAAAGATACAGCTACTTGAGTAGCATTTGAGTGTTTTGCCACGTTTAAAAGAGCTTCTTTGAGGATTGCCATTAGATTTTCAAATACGTGTGATGGAATGTTTTCAATGTCTCCGCTGCGGTTTAATGTTATGTTGCAGAAGTTAAAATTTTCTATCAATTGAGATAAGTACTTTTCTTTGGTTTCAAAAGAGTTTTTCATTGAATAGACAAACTTTCTCAAACTTTCGTAAGATGTTTGAGTCTGCTGCAAGCATGAAGATATGATTTGGTTTATTTGAGCATCTTCAAGTACTCCTTTTTTCTCCAGCAAGCTCTTTATGGCATTGAGCTGGATATTCAGCGCTGCCAAGTTGTGCCCCACTGTGTCGTGCAAAGAAGTTGCTATTTTCATCTGCTGATTTTGTGCAGCAAGACGTTCTATTGTCTGCTGCGACTCTAAAAGCTGTGTTTTTAACTTGCTCAGCTGCAAGTTTAAAAGTCTTAGATGGTCAATTTTTTCTAAGTATTCGTGCTTTGTTCTCTTCAGCATCTGTGTGACTAATTTTAAAGAGAAAACAAAAACGCAGACAAAAGCATATTCCCTTACCATCTTTGAAGGGATAAGAAAAAGACTGATAAAGAGTATAGAGGCAATTGAGTAAATTGATATCTTGTTTCTATGGTGTAAAAATGTACACACAACAGTAGGTATTAGAAAGAAAAATCTCCAACCACAAAGAAAAATAGCAAAAAATATTATGACCAGCTCTGCAAAGGCAGCAGCTGCCGTATGGTATATGGATTTTAGATATTCAGTTTTTAAGAATTCTAATGACAAAAATAGAAGTAAGAACAAAATGGCTATTTTAGAAAGCTTGCCATCCTCATATAAACTCCAAAGAGTATAGGCGCTTATAATGAATGAAAGCATTTTCTTTTCCAGCATAGTTGTTATTGCTAAAATTTATTTTATCATATTGTACAGAAAAGCCCAAAATTATTACTGAGATTGATTTGTCAACTTTTGTATTTCCGGAAGAGTTTGAACTCAGATATGGAGAGTACATAATATTCAAAAAAAGTAAAAGCACCTGAATAAGGTGCCTTTTTACAAATTCACAGCTTTGACATTACATTTTTAGAAAGCTGCTTTATGCCCGCAAGTGTAAAAAACAGACAAAATGCTGTAACTATCCCAATGTCAACCATCATACTTTCTATGGATTTGCCAGTTAGCACATTCTTTGTTAGATTTACTGCGTATGTTGTTGGGAAAAACAATGCAATCTTTTGAAGAAACTTTGGCATAATGCTGAGCGGCCAGTAGCAGCCACCAAGCATGCACATTATTGTTACGACCATTGAATTCAAACTTGCAAGTTTTCTCATGTCATTAACTATACTTATAAACATTACAGCAAAAGCAACAAACATAAAGCTACAAATGGAGAGAACTGAAATAACAATAAGTATGTTAGTTCCAAAAGTAAGTCTAAATGCATACGAACATAGCAGCACAAAAAAAATTAGCTGTAAAAATGTAATGGAAAATATGTTCAAGATAGACTGCAGAATATAGCTTTGCTTTGAAATTGGTGAGCATAAAATTCGCAGAATAACTCTTTCCTGGTAGTCTTTTAATATTATGTTAGAAGCATTTAATGCAAGCCAGAGCAGAGACATTATAAAAAATCCTGAGGCAAAAGCAATTGAAATAGAATTTGACTGGTGCTGAAAAATTTTATTTAATACAATTGGAGAATGCTCAAAAATATACTTTGAAGACTCTAAAAATTTAGAGCTGTTTATACGCTTTTGAGCAGCAAGTATTTTAAACACACTGTTTAGATATTCCTTCAAAATAATATGCGTTTCAGACTTTCCAAATGTATATATTTTTATATTTTTCTGTTTTTCATTAATAATATCATCAACTGACTTGTTCTTTAAAACAACAACACAGTCAATACCGCTTTGAATCATCTGGCTTACAATTGATTTGGTAGGGTCAAAGGTTTTAACATCAAAACATTTTTTGAGCTCTTTTTCAATTAGTTTTACAACCTTGCTTTTTTCTTTGTCTGTGATAATTCCAATTTTATAAGAAGATTCAACGCTTAATGTAAAAAAGGTTGAAAGAGCAACTGCAATTGAAGGAAGTATAATCATCAAAAATAGATTGAATTTGTCTTTCAAAAGGCGTTTTATATTTATCTTGAAAACTGCCATAGTTTCACCTTCCTCATTAAAAGTATGCTAGTGAGAGCAATAATCAAACAAAGAAGAGAAAGATATACAAAAACATTTTTGACATGTGTTATTTCACTTGGATTGTAGATTATGGTAAAAAATGCAGACTGTACAGCACAGTTTGGAAGAATGTCTCTAAGGAAACTTAAAAATTTTGTGCTGATATCAATTCTTACATATCCTCCTGCCAAAAAGGTAGATATTACAGCAAATGAGCTAACTATAACATTTGAGAGTATATAGTTTTTAGAGATAAGAGCAATAAAAATTCCAAAAAGTATAGCAAAGATGCTGTAGATAAAAAGAAGTAAGAATATAATCCAAAGATTTTCACCCCAGTTTGCTTGGTAGATGTATTTTGAAAAAAGCACTATTAAGCAAAGCTGAATATACAAAAATACCATCTGGGCAAAAGCTTTTGAAACAAATATAATTTGCGGATTTTTAGGTGATGCAAAAAGCCTTATGAGAGTATTTTGTTTTCTTTCTTCTTCAATTACTGCAATACCACCAAAACTGCCGTACAGTGCCATCATAACAACCATTGCAACAGCATAGTAATCAAGAGCTCTTGGGAAGCGACCCGAAAATGCAGATTCAAAATTTATTGATTTTGGTATGTCAGAAGGTGAATAAATACTTCTTGCAAATTTGTAGTAGTTTGCAAAAATATTAAAATACACTTTGACAAATCCAGCTTCTTGTGAACCTCCTTTTGAGGTAATTTCAATGTCAAAATTCCCAAAAGGGCTATAATTTGAATGGTTATTCCTTTGATGCTCTTTGAATGTCACAACAGCAACGTATTTATTAGAAGATGAAAACTTTTTCAGTGCAGCCGACTTGGAAGCAAAAACTTCTGCATTGAATAACTTAGTAAAAGTTTTATCGTATTTTAAAATAGTATCATAAATGCTTGGCTTGAGATTTACTTCAACAATGATTATATTCATCTTCGGAATATCAACTTGTTTAAAATATCCAGACAGTGCAGTTCCAAGTATGAAAATCAAGATGATTGGGAAGATTAGCATTATAGAAAGCAGGGGAATGCTCATAGCATTTTCTTTTAAAGTATATAAAAAGGCTTTAACTGCTGCTCTCATGGACAATCTCTCCTTTTTCATCTATGGTATAGCCCATCACTGCAAAGTAGAGCTTTTCCATTGTGGGCTTTTCATAAGATATGGAAAGTATTTCACATCCATCCTGAGACAAAGTTTCGACAATCTCTTTTATAAGATTTTTTGACTTTTCAACAGAAACTGTAAGTTCATCTCCAGTAAAAGCTACACTTTCAACTCCATCTAAGTTTTTGATTTTTGTCAGAACCTCATCTAAAATCTTGCTCAATTTTATCCTGATAATATTTGTATCTGACAGTTTTTTTAATAAAAATTCTTTTGAGCCATATTCGATGATTGTTCCTTTATTTATGAACGCAACAGATGTACAAATTCTATCAACCTCTTCAATGTAGTGGGTTGTATAGATTATTGTAATGCCGCTTTGCGCAAGTTTTTGCACAGATTCTAAAATTAGTTTTCTTGAGTATATGTCAATTCCAACAGTTGGCTCATCCATAATAAGAAGTTTGGGGCTATTAAGAAGAGCTGCTGCAATGTTTATTCTTCTTTTCATCCCGCCAGATAGGTTTTTGACCTGTTTTTTGATGCTATCCTGCATCTGAACAAACTCTAAAGCAAACTCTATTCTCTCTTTCAAAAGCTTCCCTGAGAGGTTATAAAGCGAACCAAAAAAGCTTAAGTTTTCATACACAGTTAGGTTGCTGTAGAGCGAAATTTCCTGTGGTACAATTCCAATTTGTGATTTTAACTCTTTTAAAGCTTTGTTTAAAGGTTTTTCGAATATATAAATTTCGCCTCTGTCGATGTTAGTAAGTCCCAGTATGCAATTTATAAATGTAGTTTTGCCTGCACCATTTGGTCCCAAAAGCCCGAAAACTTCACCTTCTTTGATTGTCAGTGACAGGTTGTCAAGTGCTAAAACATTTCCATATCTTTTTACAAGGTTTTTGATTTCAAGCACAGTCATAATTTCCCATCACCTTCTTAAGCATTTAAATATATTTTCTTTCAATAATTAGAATATACTATTGAAGAAATTTTTGTAGTGACATATGTCATGTTTTTATTAAAAGATTGTTTACAAATTTTTAAACATTTCTTTATACTTTTTTAAAAAATTTTGGGTTAAATATTAAGTAGAAAGGCTAACGAGAAAAGAACAAAAGATGCCAACAAGAGACTCCTCCTTTTAGAATAGATTTTGGAAGGGGCTGGATTGGTCAAAGGCTTTGTCCTTTACCTCCGCCCCTTTCTTTGTTGAGGAGTTTGGATAAAAAGTGGAGTTGAGGTTTCACGCATGATTTCCCCTTTTTTAGAATATATAGAATAAGAGCCCTCAAAATAGAGGGCTCTTTTTTGAGAACTTACGAGCCGGCATTTTATTAGTCGGGTGCCGGTTACCGACAAAACTTACTTGAGAAAAAACACTTTTCTATTAACAATTGTACCCCTTTTCTCGTTTTAAGTTATGAATAGTGTTTAAAATATTAAAAATAATTAAAAATTTTATTAAACACTATTCTTAGTTAGACTATATTCAGCCTAACTGGGTGTAACCCCACACCCTCTATCCCCTTAGCAAATTCTTCGGGGAATACTTTTCTTATAATATTATACGCACTGTTCACATCCGCATTTATTAATATCCCTTTGTTGCTCCTAAATAAGCCTCTCTTTATTCTTCGACGTGGATTATAGTTTATTTCATTGATTTCTTCTCCATCTAAAAAACTGCAGCCACTTGTGTAGCTCTCTTCTGTAATTATTATGTTAATTCCTTCTTCTTCACACTTATATTTGAGCATATTTACAAACTGATAAAATGGTATCGAAGCAAAATTTTGATTATTTACTTTGCCAAGCTCTATCTCCTGCTTCCAATTCGGATTATACCTAACAACAAGGGTGTCTATATCATATTGTTTACACCAATTAACTATAAAACGGCTTGCTTTGTGCATAAAATCCTTAATCTTGTTGTTCCTCTTTAAAGTCAACTTCTCTATTCTTTTGCTACTGCCTCTGTTGCCTACATAACTCATAAGCTGTGCTCTTTTCTTGTTGTAATACTGATTTATTGACTTAATAACTTTGCCATTAATAACAATAGGCTTTATGCCTATGTTATTTACCAGAGTTACAAAGTTATTAAGCCCTAAATCTATTCCTGCTATCCTCTTTGGTGGTCTTTGTATCTTTGCTATTTCCTTTTCATAAACTATTTCAACTACATAAATGCTTCCTTTTGGAATTATCCTGACTTCTTTTAATTTGTCTGTTATTCTTGTCTTTAGCTTTAATTCTGTCTTCGGAAAAGTCAAATAACCATTTTTAATCCTGCACTGCTGATTTGTGAAAATAGCTATGCTCCTGCCGTCTCTCTTCTTATACTTTGGCGATTTAGGTCTGCCCAAAAATTTGGTTTTATCTTTACTCCATTCTTCTATAGCTTTAAAAAATGACTTCCAGTTCCTATCAAGAAGTCTTAGGATTTGCTGTGATGTTTGGGCAGGCAAGTTTTTATAAGTCTCATGTTCTTTTAACATTTTGTCAAGTTCTCTGTATCTTATCCATCTGCCTTTGTGTATAAATTCCTGTCTTACAGTGTAGTTTGCAAAGTTGTATAAATTCTTTGCTGCAAAACACACTTTATCACAATAATTCCAAAACTCATGATTTCTCTTTATCTGTATTCTCTCCACTCTCTTGACTATTATCTTCAAACACCTCTTTTGTTTTGGAGTTGAAACTCTTGCACAAATATATGTTTTTCTTTTAACACCTTTCATAAAAATTTTGTATACGTCTTCCTGGTTATAATTATAAAATCCATTTGGCATAACTGTTACTCTTATTCTGCCTTCTTTTACGTATGCAAATATATTTTATCAAAAATCTTAATATGTTTAAAACTGTTTATTAATTTTTGCCACTATATCAAGAATATTTTTTTAATTGGTCAAGATGATGATTTTTTTTCTAAGTAAATTCTTCAAGTTTAAAAATAAAAATTTAGTACTTATGAATTTTTTAGTTTCGTGAATTCCATAGAAATTTAAAGAAAAAATACAAAGTAATATTTATGCTTCATTAAACATAAATGACCAAATAGAATTTACAAAATTCAAAATATTCTCTAAAAATTTATAAACATCTCCTATTTTTCGTCAATAAAATTTTTTAAATATTCCCATCGAATATCTAAATATTGGTGAGCTAGTATATTGTGCAATCTTGCAACTTCTGCGATAGATGTAGCGAGAGCAATATCTATTATATTGAATTCAGAAAGTTTTAATATCATTTCTCTGTAAAAGTCAGGTACTTGAACATCTGAGTTTGCAATAATAATTTTTAATATGTCGATTATAGCATTTGCAATATTTTCAATTATTCTTTCAACGTTTCGCCTTATAAACCTGTCTTTCCTATATTCTTCAAAAGTTGAGTTTTTATACTGTTCCAAATCTTCAATTTCTAAGTAAATAAAGTTAACTCTTTTCAATATACTCAACTTATTTTGATGTTCAAGCACTTTTATTCCTTCTTTCCAGCCTTATCTTAAAAATTTCTAAAAGAGTTTCTCTAAAGTCTTCAGCTTCCTGAGGAATTTCTAAAAAATAATCAGTAAAGACATGCCAGTTCCAAAAGTCTAAAAAATTCAAATTAGCAAGTTAACCACATACCACAGGGCAGGCACAAATATTGCAGGGAGAAGATTGCCCACTTTGATTTTAGATACTCCAAGCATATTAAGACCTATTGCAAATATCAAAACAGAGCCTACCATTGACATCTGCAAAACAACTGTGTCTGTCAAAAATGGTTTTATCAAGCCAGCTAAAAGAGTTATGCTACCTTGATATATAAGCACTGCAACGCTTGAAAACATAACGCCTATTCCAAGTGTTGCTGAAAATATTATGGATGTTACTCCGTCTAAAATAGACTTTGCAAAGAGAATAGAAAAATTGCGATTCAGTCCATCTTCCAAAGACCCTACAATTGCCATGGCTCCAACACAGAACACAAGGCTTGCCGTGACAAACCCCTCTGTAAATGTAGAATTTTCTGATTTTATCACCTTCGATACTGCCTTTTTTATTTTCTCACCAAGTCTGTCCAAAAAATCTTCAATTTTCAATATTTCACCTACAAATCCGCCAATTACAAGTGAGAATATCATAAGCATTATGTACTGCCTGTCAATTCTGCCGCTATTTAGAACTTTGAATATGCCCTGAAGCACCCCCGATATTCCGATGAAGATGACAGATAGCGATATTGCCTGCATAATTGTAGATTTGAACCTTTCTGGGATTCCAAACTTTAACACAAGCCCCAAAATCGAGCCTACAATTACAGCAGCAGTGTTTACAATAGTCCCAAGACCTATCATTTTGTCAGCTCCTTCATAAAAATTTTGCTGATGGTCAGGTAAATGTGTTATAATAGTTATGTAAAAATAACTATTTCATATTAATCATATAAGGTTTCAATAAAAGTCGATTATATTTTTATAATAATTTTTGAAACTTCTTTATGTTAAAATAACATTTTTTTTGGATATTATATTATTTTTCAATTGCAATTTCAAATTTTTTTAAAAAGGTGGTGCACAAGAGTGAATCTCTCTAAAAAAATTTTAGGTCAAATAGCTGAAAATATGTTATCTATATTTCCGATGATAACAAAAAACATTTTAAAAAAGGACGAATTTACTGAAAAGTATGGGCTCCCACCACGATTTATCCATATTTTGCATGTCGTAGATAGTTTTGGACCAATGAGTATATCTGAGCTTGCAAGAAGGCTTTCTATCTCTGCACCCAACATGACACCAGTTTTAGACAAACTTATTTCAGAAGGGTATATAGATAGGATAAAAGATGAATCAGACAGGAGAATTTCCATAATCAAAACGACAGAAAAAGGCAAATGGTTGCTTGAACTTCATATGCAATGGGTAAATCAAAACCTGGGAAAAAGTCTTGAAAAGCTTTCTGAGGACGAGATCGAGGAACTTTGGTATTTGCTAAAAAGGCTAAAAAAGCTTGTGGTGAAAATGATAAGTACAGGTCAGCAAAAGGGGGATGAAGAAATTAATGTTTAAGCTTTTTAGATATTTAAGACCCTATACATGGGCAGTGGTATTGGCTCCGCTTTTTATGCTTTTAGAGGTTGTGATGGACCTCATGCAGCCAAGGTTTTTGGAGAGAATAATAGATGTTGGACTCAAAAACGGGGATATGGCATACATTTTCAGAACCGGGCTTTTGATGATTTTGGCAGCGTTAATTGGGATGGTTGGCGGTGGCGGATGTGTTGTTTTCTCGAGTATTGCAAGCCAGAATTTTGCATTTGATTTAAGAAATGACCTGTTCAAGAAGGTAATGGCATTTTCGTTCAAAAACATTGATAAATTCAAGCCAGAAACTCTTATCACAAGGCTTACAAACGATGTTATGCAGATTCAGAATGTTGTCATGATGATGCTGAGGATTGTGGTGCGTGCACCTCTTCTTTTCATTGGCGGGCTTGTGATGGCAGTTATGATAAATCCAAAGCTTTCCATCATTTTGTTTATTGCAATTCCCTTTGTAATTTTGGTATTTTACTTTATGGTCAAAAAGAGTTTTCCACTGTTTTCAACTCTTCAAAAGAAAATAGATAGGGTCAATGCAGTTATGCGTGAGAATTTACTGGGAGCTCGACTTGTAAAGGCATTTGTCAGGCATGAACATGAAAAGTCAAGGTTTTTAAAGGCAAATCAAGACCTTTTGAATATATCATTCCAAGCCTTTGGACTGATTGTAATTACAATGCCACTTTTTGTGCTTGTGATGAACATGAGTATGGTAGGGGTTGTATGGTTTGGGGCAGTTCAGATAAAAGCAGCCAATATGCAGGTTGGTGAACTTATGGCATTTATAAACTACACATTGCAAATTCTATTTTCGTTAATGATGATAGGCAATATCTTTTTGTTCATTACAAGGGCCAGTGCGTCTGCTGAGAGAATAAATGAGGTTTTGAATTGTGAGATTGACATCAAGAACAAAGATGGGGCAATTACAACTCCTATAAAAGAAGGAAAGGTAGAATTTAGAAATGTCACATTTTATTATAATGAAGAAGAAAACAGCCCTGCCATTGATGGGATCTCTTTTGTTGCAAAGCCAGGTGAAGTTGTTGGGATAATCGGTACAACAGGTTCAGGAAAATCAACTTTAGTAAGTCTTATCCCAAGACTTTACGATGCTACAGAAGGCGAGATTTTGATTGACGGAATAAATGTTAAAGACTATGATGTGACTGTTTTGAGAAAGAATATCAGCATGGTATTGCAGGATACTGTACTTTTCACAGGGACTATAAAAGATAACATTGCATGGGGAAATGAAGATGCATCAATGGAAGAGATAATAGAGACAGCAAAAGTTGCCCAGGCTCATGACTTTATAATGAGTTTTGAAAAGGGCTATGACACAGAGGTATCTGAGCGAGGTGTGAATCTTTCTGGTGGGCAAAAACAGAGAATTTCTATTGCAAGGGCTATCTTGAAAAAACCTAAAATACTCATTTTAGACGACTGCACATCAGCTGTTGACATGGCAACAGAAAAGAGAATCCAAGCAGCCTTGAAAGAATATATCAAAGGTACCACTACATTTATAATTGCTCAAAGAATTTCTTCTATAAAACATGCAGACAAAATTTTGGTGATGGATGGTGGAAGGATTGTAGCACAGGGTACACATGAAGAACTTTTAAAGAGCTGCCCGATTTATCAGGAGATTTACCAGACTCAAATGGGAGAGGGGGAAAAAGAAGTTGCCTGAAGGAAGAAGAAAAGAGGTGCAAACACCGCAACCTGCCTTTGGACCTGGTCCTGGACCAGGAAGAGGACCAGGACACAGATTTTTTCATCCTTCTGCAAAACCAAAGGATTTAAAAAATACACTCAGAAGGTTATGGGGTTATTTTAGCAGTTATAAAATTGCACTTTTGGGTGTGTTTTTGCTAATAACAATTAGCTCATTTATCTCAATAGTCTCGCCGCTTTTGGTACAAAAAGCCATAGATAGGTATATAATCCCCAGAAAATTTACAGGGCTTGTAAATATAATCTTTGCAATGATTGTTTTATATATTTTAAACTCGCTCTTTGCATATTTTCAAGGCTATAGCATGATGAAAATTTCACAGAAAGTTGTTTTCAATATGCGAAATGATATGTTCTCAAAGCTTCAAAGACTTCCTATAAAAATCTTTGACACACGCGCTCATGGCGATCTGATGAGTAGGCTTACAAACGATATAGATGTTGTCAACAACACCATCAATGCAAGTATCACTTCTATTTTCTCAAGCGTAATTACACTTGTGGGCTCTGTCATTGTCATGTTGACAATAAGCCCCATTTTAACAGTTTGTACTCTGCTTATTGTGCCTCTTATGTTCGTTTTAACAAACTGGATTGCTAATTACACAAAAGAGTACTTTTCACAAAACCAAAAACTACTTGGAAAACTCAATGGGGTTATTGAAGAGGACATCACAGGTCAAAAAGTGATAAAGGTGTTCACAAGAGAGGAAAAGGAGATAAACAAGTTTATTGATATAAACAGGCAGCTAACATCGGTTGGAATAAAAGCCCAGATTCTATCTGGGGTAATTCCACCGCTTATGAATATGCTCAACAACTTTGCTTTCATAATTGTTGCAGCAGTAGGAGGGTATTTAGCGCTAAAAAGTGCTGTTTCAGTAGGCAGTATTGCAAGCTTTGTCCAGTACGCAAGACAGTTTGTACGTCCTTTAAATGAGCTTGCGAACCAGTTCAACCAGCTTCAATCTGCCTTTGCTGCAGCAGAAAGAGTATTTGAGATAATGGACGAGGAAGAAGAAAGAGAAGATGAAAAAGATGCTATTGAGCTTACAAATATCAAGGGTGAGGTTGAATTTAGGAACGTGTGGTTTTCTTACAAAGAAGGTGAACCTGTTTTAAAAGATGTAAGCTTTCATGCAAAACCGGGGCAGATGATAGCCTTGGTAGGTCCAACTGGTGCTGGCAAAACTACAATTGTCAATTTGCTTACAAGGTTTTATGATATTGACAGAGGTGAGATTCTCATTGATGGGATTAATATAAGGAAGATAAAAAGAGAGTCTTTGAGAAAAAGCCTTGGGATTGTGCTTCAGGACACATACCTTTTCTCTGAGCCTGTTATGGAAAATATTCGTTATGGAAAGCTCACAGCAAAAGACGACGAAGTTATAAAAGCAGCTAAAATTGCAAATGCTCATGAGTTTATAAAACATCTGCCACACGGCTACAAAACAGTGCTAACAGATGGCGGGGCAGACCTTAGCCAAGGACAGAGACAGCTTTTGGCTTTAGCCCGGACAATCTTATCTGACCCTGCAATACTCATCTTAGATGAGGCGACAAGCAATATCGACACAAGGACAGAAAAGCATGTAGAAGAGGCAATGCTAAAGCTCATGCATGGTCGAACAAGCTTTGTCATCGCTCACAGACTCTCTACTATCAGAAATGCTGATTTGATTTTGGTTATAAACAATGGTCAAGTTGTTGAACAGGGAACGCATGAAGAGCTTTTGCAAAAGAGAGGATTTTATTATAACCTTTATATGAGTCAGTTTGCGGTGGTGTAGAGTTGTTAGTTTGAAAATAAAGCTTGAAGTCAAAAACTTTTAAAGATTACTGAACAAGTTGACTTATGGCTTTTTCTTTCTAAACGCAGAAACCATATATTTTAACTGTTTGCAGGTTTGGCTTTTTAAACTCAAGAAAATTAGAGAAATTTTAAGCTATATGAGAAAATATGCCTTCATTTAAAAATTTAACTATAAATAGGCAAAAAACGGCATTGACAGAGTGAAAATATATAAGATAAAATTTGCATAGAAGTTTCAAGAAAAAATTTACAGAAAAAATGGTTTGAAAGTAAAATACTCTAAATAAAGAAAGTAGAGAAGCTGAGATACTAAAATATTAAGTGGATGAAAAAGTGTGGAGAAAATACTATTGTTTATCTGTAATAGTTCTACATTTATATTACTAATGGATATTAGTTTATTTTTGAACTATACTTGTCGTAAATATTATACTTACTGGATCCACAATAGTTTCAATTATATTAGCTTTAACATCTATTCTTACAGCTGGGGTTAGTGCTGTTATCTTGGCAGGTGGCTGGACAGCTTTTATCACAAAATTAAATTTTTTAATTAAAGATTTTTTAAGAGCTCGAAATTGATAAGAGGGGGTTAAAGTGGCAAGGTTTTTGAAAATATATTTTTTGCTTGTCCAAGAAGAATTATCGAAAAAATATAAAAGAATTGCTAAAATTTTCAATTTAAAAAGATGGGAGATTATTTATATTCTGTTAAAAATATTAAGCCTTGTCTTTTTCTATTACGTAGTAAGTATGATGTTAAAGATTTCGAATAATTATAACAAAAATATGGAATGTTTAATCTTTTTATTAGTTTATTTATTGATAAGCTTAAATTTGTTTTATAACGTTAGCCTAAGTAGGTTACAACAGAAATCAGAATTTGAGTTATTATGCATATATTTACCAAACAAGGAAATAGCATTTAAGATGTTTTTTCTGTATCCCTACTTTTCGAGACAAATTGAAATTGTTTTAATGAAGTTTCTCATAATAATTTTAACATTATTACATAATATGACTTGGCTTTTAGTGTTTTATGTATTTATTGAAGTACTTTTTTTGTTAATTTACTGTTTAAAATATATTTTAAACAGTAATACTACATATAGAATTTATTTTTCATTTCTTTTTTCGAGAAGTTGCGCAACGTTAATTGTATTTTTTATGGCTAAATTTGGAATTCAATTTATCTATGATTTACGTGCAATTATAAATAAGTATAAAGCTTTAAAAGTGCCTTTAGAAAAAATGTTAATTAACCTTGATAATATTATGAATAATCATTTTAACAAAAAGTATTATTACTATGTTCATAAAGTAGAAGATTTGTCTAATATAGTTAATAATATGTTGAAAAATTATAAGACATACATAGTAGCTGTAATAATAGAAATTATTATTTGCTTTATAATATTTTATATATTAAGAAAGAACTTTGGCAAATCTAAAAGACTTTTCCATTATAAAGAAGGAAGAAGCATTAATGGTATAGTGAAAAGCATATTTTGTTACTTATTTTGTAGATATGCTAAACCAAAAATAAATAACAATTCATTAAAAGCTGGATTTTATAAGGATATATGCTTGTTTATAAATTATCTCAAAAATTTAGAGCCAAATAAAATTATAGAATGTCTTTTCCCATCCGAATTATTCTTTGCAACAGGTGTGAGTATAGCAGTAGTTGGAACAATTCAGAGTTTTTATGTTTCCATAATTATTCATTTTATATGTATTTATCTTATTATGTATGGATATATTGGAACATGCAATTTCATTATTGAAGACTTATTTAAATTTAATTATGACAAAAAAGTAAGTTTAGCAATATACTGTAGCGAAGATTTTAGATTTTGGGATGGTCTAATGATACCGAAAATTAAAGTTCTAATTGTTTTTTCTGCTTTACCGATACTGATTAGTTCGTTATTAATAACACTAATATTTTTGTATAGTTTGAAATTAAAGGCAGTTTTTCTTTTGTTCAATATTTTAATAATTTTGTTTGCAATGAAGCATGCGATAGTTCAATTAATAAAACCTTATTACTTATATTTCACAAAAAACATACAACATTTACTCATATATAGTGAGACAGAAAATAATGGGTTTATTATGACTACGCTTAAAGCTCCAATTACAATTGTAAGATACTATTTATTATTTATACCAAATTGCTTATTGATGGTTAACTCAATATTTTCTTTACTTAAAGGTGTTGAATGGTTGTATTGTTATATAGCTGTTTGTTTTTGTTATGTTTCAAGTCTATGTATAGGGGTTGGGAAGGTTGATAATTATGCAAAAAAAAGAAAAATTAAGGATAGTTATAATAAAGACTATTAAAGAGATTAAACCCTTATTTTTAATTGCACTTATGTTTTATGGACTTTCTTTAAGTGTAGGGATTCTTATAGGCTATAATAAAGATATTAAAATAAATTTAACTAAATTGACGTTTTTAGATATATTTAAAAATAATATATTAACTTGCTCAAAGGCTTTACTTTTTGGTATTATATCATTTGGGATAGGGACAACGTTTTACGTTATATATAATGGAATTACTTTGGGCTATATTCTTGCAAGTGTTTATAATAGTTATGGGTGGCTACCAATTATTAGATACATATTGCCACATGCTATATTTGAGATTACCGGGTTTTTACTTTTTTCGTCGTTAGGTTATTATCCTTTGAAAGTTGTTTATGTAATTTCAAAAAATTCAATGAATCAACAAAGACACTCATACATATATTTAAGAGGAGTTCTTTTTTTAATTTTTTTGGCAACTGTTCTTGTAGCTTGTGCCGCAATTATCGAATCTCTTGTATCTTATTACGCATAAAAAATTATTAACTTACACGTTATTGAGGTGAAATAAAATGGCTTATCTACAAATAGAAAATCTCAGATATAGCTATGATGGGAAGAAGTATATAATAAGAGATTTAAATTTGTCTATAAATAAGAATGAGGTAATAAAAATTATAGGACCGAATGGAAGTGGGAAGACTACATTTCTTAAAATTTTAATGGGAATAATTGATGATGAAAATCTGGTTTACGCAGCCTATTTGAATGGTAAACAAGTAAAATTTTCTGATATAAAATTTAAATTTTCGTATGTTCCTGACAGAATATATTTACTTGAAAATCTTTCTGGCTTTAAAAATATAAAGTTTTTTTCATATATTTTTAATGAAAACGAGTACACTAATAAAGTGTATGAATTTTGCAATTTATTAAATATAGATATGTATCTAAAACAACCTATTTTAGAATATTCAGCAGGAATGAAACAAAAATTGTTTATAGCTATGATGCTGGCTAAAAATGCCGAGTTGTATCTCATGGATGAACCATTTAATAGTTTAGATAAAGAAAGTAAAGTAGCTTTGGCAAATATTATTTTTGAAATGAAAAAACAGGATAAATCATTTTTAATTGTTTCGCATTCAGATAATGATAAGTTAATGTATGATAAAATTATTGACTTTGGTTTTTTACAAAAGGCTAATTAATTGTGTCAGGGAGGGTTTAAAATGAGTAACAAAAAAATATGGTTATATATTATTGGGGTTATCTTAATTATATTGAGTGCTGTTATTGCAAAGGTATTTTTTAATGTTAAAAGTATTAAAGCTGCAATAATAATTTTTATTTTATTATTTGTTTGGCATGGGTGGTTTCAAGCAGAATTATTAAAAATAGGAAGAAAAACAAAAAAAATAATAGAAACAGCAATTTGTGATCATAATATTTTTTGTAATAAATTTTGTTTTAGCTTTTTGATCACATTAATGGTTATCAAAAGCAAAAAGAGTGAGTAAAATTGCAATTGTAATACCAATATTTTTAGTATGTATAATATTGACATCACTTTTTATGCAAAGTGTTGGTATATATGGGCTAAATGGATTGGTGACAATTATGGTGCTTTTGTTTAAAAGGTTTAGCATAATTTGACTTCCTAAGCGCAATTTTAATTAAATCCTTGTGATTTGTAGAACAAGAAATAAAATATTTTAACAAAATTAAAGGTTCATAAAATATTGTTGTTTTAAACTGAAAAATGAATTATAATATAAAAGGTGGTTGATATTCTAATAATCATAAGAAATAGAAGTAACTGTGCAAATTTTGATTAAATTAAAAAGGAGGAGTTTAAGGTATGGAATACTTGAAGCCATCAAATCTTCTGAATCTTGTTATTTCACCAATAAAAGTATTTCAGAAAGTCAAAGAAAAGCCAGACTTTTTGATTTTAATATTTTTTATACCGATAGTAGCAGCACTTACTACGTTGTTTTTGCCCAAAATCTCAGATGAAGCTATGTTAGAGTATGTAAAAAAAATCACTGAAGATCCGCAAATGCAAGAAGCTACTTTAAAAACCCTAAAATTTACAAAATCACCTATCTATTTAGCAGGAACAACATTTTTACATACCATTATTTCATTTTTTATTGCTTCTTTTGTCTTGCTCATAATTGTAAGGCTTGCAGGTGGTGAGATTGATTACAAAAAAGCACTTACAATTGTGGCAGTTGCAAATCTTGTAATGATTCCATATTACATCTTCTATGTGATATATGCCAGGGTCGTAAATTTGAACATTTTGGATATTCAAATGAATTTTAAGTATTTTATAAGAACATACCTGCATGTGTTTGCTATATGGCGATATGTACTAATTGGGATTGGGGTGTTTGCTGCCTGTGAACTTAACAAAGCAAAAAGTATTATTGTTAGTATTGTCTATAGTGCAGTCACACTCATAATGCCGATTGTTTCAATGTTTACACAAAACTTTATGAAGTTTGGTGGCAGATAAAAAAGGAGAGTATTCTCACATGCAAAACACTGCAAAAGGTCTAAAAAACTGGCAAAAAGCTGTAATTATTGTGTTACTTATATTAGTGGGATTTATTTTAACAGTTGTTTTAACTATGCCATCTGGGAGCAAAAAGGATGCTTCATCTAAGCCAAGGACTGCAAAGGTAGAAAAGATTTCTTTAAAGCAAACACTTTTGGTATCTGGCATTGTGCAAAGCAGCAGCACAAGGAATGTTTTATCAAAAGTAAATGGTACTTTAGAAAAGATTTTTGTCAAAAACGGGCAGTATGTCAAAAAAGGAGATTTAATCGCTAAGATAGATGACAGCCAGGCAGTTTTTAAGATAGAGGCTTTGAAAAGACAGCTTCTTGATCTTGAACTTCAAAGAGAAAATTTTCGAAGAGAGCTTCAAAACTTTACTTTAAAATCTCCCCAGGACGGGTTTGTGCAAAATCTTACAACAAGTGAAGGTATGCTTGTCAGTCAAGGAATGCAGATAATGACTATTGTTGATGACTCGAGGATGAAGCTAAATGTCCAGTTTCCTGCCTGGTGCTATGGAAAGGTAAAAAGAGGACAGAAGGCAGAGGTTGTGGTATCTGATCTTATGGACAAGGTCGATGGTGTTATTGAAGGCTTGGGAAGCAGGATTTACAAAAACCAGGATGGTGCGATGGTGTTTGATGCGAAGGTGGTAGTTTCAAACAAAAATGGTAGCTTGACTGAGGGTATGAGGGCAAGTGTAAGTTTAAAACTTTTAAACGGTGAAAAAGTAATGTCACTTAGCGAAGGCATTTTAGAGGTACTTTCAAAAAAGAGCATTGTAAGCCCTGTTTCTGGCAGAATAGAGAAAGTTTTTGTTGAAAATGGGCAGATGATAAAAACAGGTAGCTTGCTTTTGAAGTTTTCAACCGACGAGGTTGAGATGCAAATAAAACAGCTTGATTTGAAGATAGAGGATATAAAATCCCAAATAAAAGCAGCCGAAGATGATTTGAAAAACTATGAGGTTTTAGCTCCAATTGACGGCAAAATAGCTGATTTGAATCTCCAGGATGGTGATGTGGTGACTGTTGGGCAGATGATATGTTCTGTATATGACCCGAAACACCTTGCGATAAGTGCTCAGGTGGAAGAACTTGACATTTTGAAGATAAAGCCAGGGCAGAAGGTTAACATAAAGCTTGATGCAGTAGGAAGTACAAGAAATAGGCCTTTAGAAGGGTATGTTGCAGAGATTTCTGAAAAGGCACAATCGGATAGCAATGGCAGCGTCTCAAAGTTTGTTGTTAAGATAGAATTTGAAAATAACAGTAATATAAAGATTGGGATGCACGCAGAAGCAGAGATTATCTTAAAGTCCAAAGAAGATGCGCTTGTTGTACCAGTTGAAGCAGTTCACAAAGAAGATGGAAAATATTATGTGTATGTTTACACACAACAAAAGGCTAAAACTTCTGAGAAAAACAAAGAACAAAAAACCAGCCAGAAAAGAGACGAATACGGACTTGACAACTCTTACTATAAAGATGCAGAAAAAAGGCCGGTCAAACTTGGCATGACAACAGATAAATATGTTGAAATCTTGGAAGGACTTATCGAGGGCGAAGAAGTAGTGCTACCAAAATTTGATAGTGAAAAACAGGGTCAAAGTCTTTTCTACTAAAAAGGGGAAGATGTTGTACGATGGAGAAGTTTTTGCTTTCTTGCAAGATGGCAATCCAGAGCATTTTTCTCAACAGGCTAAGGTCATTTCTAACGCTTCTTGGTGTTGTCATAGGAGTTGGAGCGGTGGTTGCAGCTGTGGGGCTTGCTGAGGGCACCACAGCTGGTATTACAAAAGAGATAGAAAAGCTTGGTACAAACCTTGTGTATGTTTTTATAAATCCAGCTTCAAAGAGCGAAGATATTTCGGTTGATCAATTTTTAGAGTTTGCAAGGAAAAATAACGATGTTATCATGGGTGTGAGTCCATTTGTCCAATATCCTGCTCAGGCAATTTTCAGAGGTAAAAAAGAGGAGTGCCAGATTATTGGTGCAACAGCCGAGTACATGATGATACAAAACCTTGCACTTTCAAAAGGAAGGTTTATAAGTCCTGTAGACAGTGATTTTAGGCAAAAAGTGTCAGTGATAGGTTCGAGGATACAGAAAAAGCTATTTAATAGCCAAAATCCAGTGGGGCAAGAGATAAACGTAAATGGTCAGGTTTTCAAGGTGGTTGGAGTTTTAAAAGAAAAACAGGGCGGAAGGGACAACACGGTTGACGACAGTATCATAGTGCCCTTGTTTGCCTTAAATAGCCTCTCCACAGACGACTATGCGCTTGTGAAAAATTTTTTGGTACGTACAGTTTCTGCTGATAAGAACAATGAGGTCAAAAAAAGGATAAAAGCATATTTGAGCAATGTTATAAAAAAAGAAGAAAACTATTCAGTCTATGATATGTCTGAACTTATGTCGACTCTCAATCAAATAACATATCTTCTGATGATAATACTTGGCGGCATTGCTACAATCTCTCTTGTGGTTGGTGGCATTGGAATTATGAACATAATGCTTGTGTCTGTTACAGAAAGAACAAGAGAGATTGGGATTCGAAAAGCAATTGGAGCAAAGAGAAGCGATATTAGAGTACAGTTTCTCATAGAATCGATGGTTATAACAGGTGTTGGTGGTATAATTGGTATATTACTTGGGTTTTTTGTAATTGCGGTGGGGATTTCAAGGATTCCTGGAGTTGAGCCTGTGTATTCGCTAAAGTGGGCTTTTGTGGCTTTTGGAATTTCGGTTTTAATAGGAGTTATTTTTGGAATGCTTCCGGCAGAGAAGGCAGCGCGCTTAAATCCTATAGAGGCGCTAAGATACGAATAAAAAATAATGGGCAAGGCAGCAAACCCTTTAGACTTTAGCACAAAAGAAGCCTTAACTATCCAAATAAACGGATAGTAGCTCAGGCTTTGCCGCCTTGCCTCTTTATTTTTACATATTCTCCTCTTGGGTCTGCAAAATAAGCTCCTGTATATAATTTTCAAGATGCTTGGGAAGCCCAAGTATTTTTACATCCATAAACCCTTGGGTTATAAGAGATATTGCCTCGTCTTTTGAAAGCCCTCTTGCCATCAGGTATTCTACCTCTTCTTCGGCAATCGGACCTATTGCAGCCTCATGTGAAAGATGGCTCTGTGGCGCACCGTCTGACAATAGCTCTGGCACAGCATACATCACACCTTCTTCAGAGAACAAAATTCCACGACAGTCTAAGTGCGCACGAGATTGGTTATGCTTTGCTTCTAACACTCCACGAGAGTAAATCTTTGCCCTGTCTTTTACAATAGCCCTTGATATTGCCTGGCCACTTGAATTTTCACCTTCTAAGATGATATGAGAGCCCATGTCAATCTCAGAATCTTTTAACCCATACAAAAGTGAGTTGAAAGATGCAACTGAGTTTTTACCTTTCAAGATTGCAATGGGGAACGACTGTATGGATTTCACAGGTTTTAAAAGTACATAGTTTGACACAAACACAGCATCATCCTCAACAACCGTCACACCGCGGGGTCTTACATAAAAATCTTCTGCCCAGTTGTGGATCATTGTAAATGTGAGCTTGCTTCCTTTTTCAAGGTAGAACTCAGAAATACCAATGTGAAGACCTTCTTTTACTTTTGGTGCTGTTGCACACCCGTTGATTATCTGAACCTCTGCTCCTTCTTCAACAATTACTATATTGTGTACATTTTGAATTCTCGCATTTTCTTGCAATAAAAGACATGCCTGAACAGGCTTTTCCACCTTTTGGCCTTTGAAAACTCTAATAAAGTATCCATGTGCAGGGTGCATAGCAGAAAATGCTGTGTATTTGTCCCTGTCAGGTTTTACTGTCTTCCAAAAATACTTTTCTCGAACTTCTGGGTATTTTTCAAGTGCCTCATTTATATCCAGAATTTCAAGCTGGCCACTGTAGCTCTGTGCAAGTCTTTTGTAGACAACAGAGTGGTCAACCTGGAGAAAACTTCCCACGCGCCCTTCTTCTTTGACCTCAATTCCGGCATTTAAGATTGTCTTTTGTATTTCTTCAGGAAGTTTTGAAAGCTCATCTATCTCTTCCTTTTCATCAGCCTCTTCAAACTGACTCAAGTCTATATCAGTGCCAAATGCAGCTTTTTTATTCTCTGCACTTTTTGCTAAAGCCAAAATATTTTCATCTATATAATGTCTTGCAGGCATCCTTCGCACCTCCCAAAACCGTTTTGCCTAATCTCTTCAAACAAATCTTTTGCTGGACCAGAGCACACAAGCTTTCCATCAATCAGAATATGACCTTTGTCTGCGTTTACATACTCCAAAATGTAGCCTGTGTGTGTAACAATCAAGCCAGAGGTCTGTCTTTTTCTCACCTTTTCGCCTTTTAGAAGTTTTTTGATCATATTTCCTAAAAGAGTGATATTGTCAAGGTCAACACCAGATTCTGGCTCATCAAGAAGCACCAAGTTTGGTCGCTGGCAGATTAGCTGCAGTAGCTCAGACCTTTTAATTTCTCCACCAGAAAAACCCAAGTTTACTTCTCTTGATAAATGTTCTTCTAAATTTAAAATCCTTGCATACTCATCCACATCTACGTCAGTGTTTCTCAAAGACTTTATTATCTCAGAAAGTTTTTTTAGCTCAACTCCTCTTATAGCAGGTGGTTTTTGAAACATCATTCCAATTCCAAGCTTTGCCCTCTCATGTGTTGGCATGTATGTGATGTCAATACCATTGAAGATAATCTTGCCAGATAGGATTTTATATTTAGGAAGCCCCATTATACTCATCATCAGAGTTGTTTTTCCACTTCCGTTCGGACCAAACAGAATGTGAGTCTCACCATCCGGGATTGTGAGAGAAATGCCTTTTAAAATCTCTTTCGACCCAACCTCAACATGAAGGTCGACAATCTCAAGCATCTTTTGTCATCTCCTTGCCTATTAATTTATGTTTTAGCCCTTATACTCTCTAATTATACCACCAAAATTGCATTTGCTAACAACAATAACTGGAATATTTGAAAACAAGGAACATAAAAATTTTTAGTAATATTATTAAAATGATGAAATTTTCAAAAGAAAAATGTGGTAAAATAATATTAAACATAAAGTTAGAAAAAAGGTGGAGTACAAATATGAAGTTATTGCTGGCAATTGTTTCAGATACCGACAGAAACAAAGTCAACCTCGCGCTTATAGAAAACGGTGTTCCGGCCACAATTATCTACTCAACAGGCGGTTTTTTAAATAGAGGGACTGTTACATTCATGATTGGTGCTGAGGATGAGAAGGTGGATGAGATAATCGAACTGATAAAACAAAATGTATCATCAAGGAAGGAGGTTTGCAAAAGCACGCTACCACCAGCGCTGCAAACTTTGTTTTTTGTCAGTAAGCAAAAGATAGAACAGGGCGGTGCTGTAATATTTGTGCTGGATGTTGAGAACTTTATAAAAGTTTGAAAAGTACTTTTAAAATATACCCTATGTGGGTATAATAATATAGGGGTGAAGTTGAAGATGATTTATGAGTGTGCGGTAATTGGTGGAGGACCTGCCGGTCTTTCTGCTGCTATTAATCTTGCTCAGACAAACAGAAGTGTAATTGTTTTTGCAACAAAGGAAGAAGACTCTGCCATATACAAAGCTCCTGAGATAAATAACTATCTTGGTTTTTTTGGCGTCTCTGGAAAGGAGCTTTTAAGAAGCTTTTATGATCATGCTAAAAAGTACAATATTGAGATTGTGAATAAAAAGGTTATTAATTTCTACAAGTCAGGAAATATCTTCACAATTAATGCCAGCAATGAATTTTATGAGGCTTATTCTGTTATTTTGGCAATAGGGACGCCAAAGAAAACTCTTCTTGAGAATGAAGCTGAGTTTGTTGGAAGGGGAATTAGTTACTGTGCAGTTTGTGATGGAATGCTTTACAAAGGAAGAGTGATAGCAGTTGTGGGTGAAAGTGTTGAGGCCGAAGAAGAGGCAGAGTATTTGTCTGAGCTTGCAAAAAAGCTCTATTACATTCCGCTTTATAAGAAAAATGAATTTCATTTTAAAGACAATGTTGAAGTAATTTTGTCAAGACCAAAGAGTGTGTCCGGCCAGGAATTTGTAAATGCGATAGAGCTTGAGGATAAAATCTTAAGCGTTGACGGGATATTTATAATCAGAAAGACAATGCCAGCAGACCAACTAATCTATGGTTTGGAGTTTACAGAGGAGGGGCATATAAAAGTGGACAAAAATATGCAAACCTCAATTGAAGGGCTTTTTGCAGCAGGAGATTGTACAGGACGGCCCTATCAAGTTGCAAAGGCAGTGGGAGAAGGGCTTGTTGCAGGGCTTTCTGCTTCAAGCTATGTAAAGAGGATAAAGGAAGCTCTCACGAAAAAGGACTGATTCGGCCAAAAAAGCCGATGAGGTCCTTTTTTAAATTTAAAAAATGGGAGCTTATTCCCAGTACATAAGGTTTAAAAACATATTTGCAAGCTTTGCCTGATCTTCAAGTACATTTTGAGGGGTTTTGCCGCAGTAATCTGGTTCAATTTGACGAGATTCTAAGGTCCACAAAAAAGCTTTGAATTTTGGGTATCTATGGATATTTTCTTTCATATAGCAAAGAAGGTCGCAAAGGTTTTGATAAGTTTCAGAGTTTTTACTTTTCTCTTTATAAAATTTTTGAGGGTCTACAATTAATTCAAACACCTTCGCAATTTTATACCTATATTCATCCTTTGCGCCTTTGGCTTCAAAATTCTTGATATAATTATAATAGCTTTCGCAGAATATCCTATACATCATATTTCACCCTAAAAATTTCAAGTTTTTCTAAAAACCTCTTCTTTTTTGTTTCAAAAAAGTCTTTTCTGCTTAAGATTTCCTCAATTAAAAGATTAAAAAGAGCTTCTCTTTCATGCATTTTGAAAATTAAAGAAAGTTTAAAGTTTTCTATATTTTAAATTATACCGCACAAAAAATAAAAAAACAAAAGGGCAACCTTGAAAAGTTTTACTCAAGATTGCCCCTGTTTTAAAATTCACAGGAACTCCCGCAGCATCCACTTGTACAAGAATAGCCACTATCAGAAGACTTCGAGGATGAGATTATATTCACACTTTTGAAAACTGCCTCAAGCTCATGACTGTGACAATTTGGACATTCGATCTCTTTGTTTTCCCTTTCTTTTATAGATGCTCTGACATTAAACTCTTCGCCACATTCTTTGCATCTCAAATCATAAAATGGCATACCATATACCCCCTTATTATCAATGTGCATTTCTATTAGATATTATAGGCAAAACTTAAAGATTAGTCAATATACCTAATAGAGGTATATCTCAATAATTCATGAAAATAAATTTGAGAATACTGTTTTATGATGGTATGATTTGAGGTGTGGAGAGCTGTAAACAAGCCCTTTTTATTATACAACTAAACTATACTATTCATATAGAAATACTTGACATTTTCTTTATATTGCTTTACAATTGAAAATGAAAATCAATTTCAAAAAGAAAGGAGTTGTTATCATGTTCCAAGGATTTATAATTGCTTTCAGGGAAGTATTTGAAATAATTCTTGTAATTGCTGTGATGGTAGGTGTTATTCAAAAGCTGAATCAAAGGAATTTGCTCAAAAGTTTAAACATTGGTCTTGTATTAGGGATTGTTTTGAGTATATTGCTTGGTGTTGTTGTGTTCGTGTTTTATGAAAGGTTAAAAGAATCGTTTGAAGGAGTTGAAATAGCCTTAAAGACACTGTTGCTAATTTTAATTACCTGGTTTTTGGTTTTGGCAATTAACTTTCAAGAAAGAGATTTTAAACAAGAAGCTTACCAGAAGGTTATTAATTTCCAGAAATATTCGGTTGGGATTTTTCTACTCTCTTTTGCCAACGTCTTCCGAGAAGGTGCAGAGATGGTTATATTCTCATTAGCTTCATTTGCCAAGGACAAATCTTTTGGGTTATTTTATGGGATTCTTTTTGGAATACTTGCAGCAATAGTAGCAGGTTATTTGTTATTTAGGTTTTCAAGAAGAATAAATATAAAGGTCTTTTTCATAGCTACAACGCTAATTTTAGTGGCTATTTCATCTGAAATTTTAAAAGATTTGGCAAAAGAACTCCTTAAAGAGGTTTTAAAAACTGCAAACAATACAATTCCAAATGCTTTGAGCATAGTATATCTTATTACATTTTTGGTCTTGCTAATAAGAGCAAATGTAAAAGCAGACAAAAAAGCAAATACTTAAATCTCTGTAATATTTCCCCCTGGAGCAAAATATATTTTTAATGACAAGTCCATTAAAAATTTTTAGGGGGAAAGCTGTTTTGATGGATGTTGATATCTATAAAGAGATAGCAAAACGGACAAATGGCGATATTTACATTGGTGTTGTTGGACCAGTTAGAACTGGAAAATCTACTTTTATCAAGAGGTTTATGGACCTTTTTGTCATTCCAAATATTGAAGATGAATACAAAAAGGAAAGGGCAAAAGATGAGCTTCCACAGAGCGCTCAAGGAAGAACTATTATGACAACCGAGCCCAAGTTTGTTCCAAATGAAGCTGTTGAAATACTGTTGGATGACAATGCCAAAATGAAAGTTCGGCTTGTTGACTGTGTAGGATATTTGGTTGAAGGTGCAATGGGGCATTTGGAAGAAAACCATCCAAGGATGGTCACAACACCTTGGTTTGAAAAGCCAATCCCGTTTGAAGAGGCAGCAGAGATTGGCACTAAAAAGGTTATCCAGGACCACTCAACAATTGGAATTGTCATTACTACAGATGGCACTATTACTGAAATACCGAGGGAAAGTTACATAAAGGCAGAAGAAAGGGTAATAGAAGAGCTAAAATCCCTTCAGAAACCTTTTGTGATCGTGCTGAATACCGCAAAACCGTATTCACCAGACACCCAAGAGCTCAAAAAAGAACTTGAAGAGAAGTACAAAATGCCAGTTTTGGTTGTAAACTGTCTTCAGATGCAGATTGAGGATGTAAAAAGGATTTTAGAAAGCATTTTATTTGAATTTCCAATTATTGAAGTGAAAATAAACTTTCCTAAGTGGTTTGATGAGCTTTCTGAAGAATCGTGGCTTAAAAGAGAGGTCTATGATAAGCTAAAAGAGTATGCAAGTAAGGTGGATAGAATAAGGCATATAAAAGATCAGCTTGAAGTTTTAAAACAGCTTGAGAGTATAGGCAGATGCGAAATTGTATCAATCAACTTAGGCGATGGCAAAAGCGAAGTCTGTGTTTATTTCAAAGAAGGTCTGCTTTTCAAAATCATTGAAGAGTCAACCGGTTTTGAGATAAAAGGAGATCACCATTTAGTAAAGCTTCTAAGTGACCTTTCTAAGATAAAACAGGAATATGATAAACTTAAAGAAGCTTTGAATGAAGCAAAGGAAAAAGGCTATGGGATAGTTGCTCCATCGCTTGATGAGCTAAGTTTAGAGACTCCAGAAATAGTCAAAAGAGGCAATAGCTTTGGTGTACGATTAAAGGCGTCAGCTCCGTCTCTTCACATTATAAGAGTTGAGGTTGAGACAGAAGTATCACCAATTGTTGGCACAGAAAAACAGAGCGAAGAGCTTGTAAACTTTTTGATGAGGGAGTTTGAAGATGACCCAAAAAAGATTTGGGAATCGAATATATTTGGAAAATCTCTACATGAGCTTGTAAAAGAGGGCTTACAAAACAAGCTATACAGAATGCCAGAGGATGCTCAAGCAAAGTTGAAAGAAACATTGCAAAAAATTATAAATGAAGGAAGTGGCGGGCTTATTTGTATTATACTATAACAAAAAGGTCCAACTGCGAAGGAGCTGGACCTTTTTGTTTTGGCAAGTTTTTGTATTGTTGATTACCCCAATGTGAGATAAAAGATTAATAGTGGAGGTTTTATAATATGAATACATTTTGCTTGCTATTATAAGACTCTTGAAAATTTCTTAAAAAGCAACAAGGCGCTTTCTAAAAATTCCTGTGTTTCAAAATGCACTATTATTTTTTATTATTTGATAGAGGTTGTTGAATAAAAGAAATAACCATATAGAGTAAACATAGTAACAAAAGAAAAAAGCACCCTCATTTTATTAATTGTTTTGTTCAACAAGTTTTTATGTCCTTTAAATCAAATAGAGATTTAAAGAAACAAAGAGTATTTTAAAGTTATAGTGAGCCAATTAGAAAAATTAACAGTTAGAAGAAAAATATAACTGTTGACACATGTAACATGCTTAAGTAAAATATTAATAAAATAGACTATACATAAAATGGTTATACAAACGAATTTATAAACAAGATAATATTATAAATAAAAAAGATAAATAAATCAAATACATTTATCAAATTCAGATAAAACTAAAAAGATGTTGTTATATAAATAATAAGAATTTTTCATAATTGAATATCAAAAAGGTATAACAATTTATTTAGTGTAAGCTTATAGAAAAGGTAAATGAAAAGTTTTAATTTTCAATCTATGGAGAAACAAAATTGTAGAAAGTATGGGCAAAAACTCCTTTTTTGCGGCCGCCAAGGAGTTTATTGCAAGATACAATATTGAGAAAAGGAGGTATACAAAAATCTTTTATTCAAAAAAAGAAAAAATTTTTATTAGTGTCATTATTACTTTGATTTTTATGTTCTGCATCTCAATTTCAGTGAAAGCTTTCAGTGAAAATTGGGCACATACTGCTTCTACGCATGTGACTTATAGTAGTTATTGTTATTTTGGAAGCAAGACAAGCACTATAGGTTGTTCAGTTAACGAAGCAAGTGATGGGTCAACAAGGTATGTAAATATTGACTTTTATAAAGTAATAAAATATTGGCCAGATCAGAATGTTTTTTCAGTAACAAAAACTGCTGGTTTTACTCACCAATTAAATGATTTGTCAACAACAAATGCATATTATTTTAGGATTGAAGATTGGGATTATAACAAGCCTACATCTGGCAGGGTTTTTGCAAATTACTAAGTCATAAAAATGTAAAATAAAAAAAGGCTGTCTTCCTTTACACACTTTTAAATGGAAGACAGCCTTACAATATATAGTAAAATTTAACATATTATGGGTGGTGAAAAATAATTGAAAAGAATATCTGATTTTATGATGTTAAATTTAAAGCAAATTATTAGAAGTTGGTGGTTTGTTCTTTTGATTGGTTCTGGTATTATAATACCTCTTGCTTATTTTTTTATTCTCAATACTGGCAATGGCAGTGATATAGATTTACCTTTGTTTTTTAATTGTTGGTCTATTATTGTTTCATTTTATTTTTTTGTTCTGCTTATTTGTGTATATGCCTTTGGAAAAACACAAAAAGATTTTTTTTCTTCATTTCCATATTCTTTACATAAAACAGTGGGAGATATGTTGTTTTTTTTGATTTTGAGCTGTATTTTTTCGCTGTATTTTTTAATTTTTGGCATAATATATCTTGCAGTAAAAGGGGTTCTATCATATATTGCGGTAAAATTTGTTGTTGATGTTTATATTTACATTTTTATTTCATATACTGTTATGTCTTTGATTTATATTTTGTTAGCGTTAATTATAAGTGAACTTTTAGATGGTTTTTATTCATATGTGGTATTGATAATTGTGTATCTCTTAATGGGACCGTGGAACTCCTTCTTTTCTTCAAAAAACAATAAATTATTTTATATCCTGAATCCGGACAGAAACTATTATTTTAGTACTCCAATAACCTTTTCATATGGATTCATGTGGAATAAGTATTTTTTTTATCATTTGTTATCATTCCTTTTTTTAATATTTGGATTGTTTATTTTAAAAGTATATTTAATGCAGAAAAGATTATTTAATAGGCAGAAAATCTTTTATTCTCTGACTATTTCTTTTTTAAGCATTCTGCTTTTTGTTTTGATTGGAATAAAATCTTATTCAATGCTTAAAGATAGCATTTATGAAACTCAGGTATTCAGCGAAAAAACTACAAGTTTTAAAGTGTTGAAATATGAAATAGAAGCAGATATAAAAAATAGTATGAAAAGCAAAGTTTTGATTGAGTTAGAGAAAACAAACGACAAGGACAGTAAAGTGTATTTTGCACTGGATAAGGAATTTTCAGTTAGCAGGTTGTTAGTTGACCACCAAAATTATCCGTATCAAAGAAAAGACAATCTGATAATACTAAAAATTAACAAGAAAAACAAAAAAAGATTTGATCTATATTTAGAGTACAGTGGAAAACCAGAATATTTAAATCAGTTATACTCACCATATTTTTTGCTAAACAGAGAAGTTATACTATTCCCTGCAGAAGTTTATTGGTATCCAAAGCTGCTGTCTAACTCTAACGGCAGAGCTTACTTTACTATAACTTTAAATACAACATTTAAAAATATAGTAACTAATCTCAATGTTAATCAGAAGAGTAGCTCCAAATATACACTTAATGGCTTTTTAGATAATGTATTTTTATACAGTTGCAAATATTTTGTTAAAAAGCACACAAAAAATATCGATATAATTGCACCTGCAATATTATTAAACTTGAAAACAAGTGACTATTTATTGACAGACTCTATACAAGCGATAAGTTCAGCTTATAAGAATATGGGAAGAGATATTAAGCTGATATCAATAGGTCCATATTATGGAGTATCATCGAGACAAGAGTTAATACTAAAAGACAAAATTCTTTTGCGTAGTGAATAGTCTAAAAAACAAGGAGTGAAATTTATGAATTTACTTAGAGTTAATAATCTGTATTTTGGCTACAGAAAAGGGGAAGAGGTTTTAAAGAATATAAGCTTTGAAGTCACTGACGGAATTACGTGCATATTAGGACCTAATGGTTGTGGAAAAACTACACTTATGAAAATCTTAGCGACATTGCTAAAGTATGGTAAAGGACAAATAATATTTAATGACTTGGATTATGCTAATCCATCACAATTGATGGAAATTAGAAAATTAATAGGGTATTTGCCTCAGCGTTTTGAAGCGTATTCGCAACTGACAGCTAAGGAATTTTTATATTTGACCATTAACCTCAAATGCGATAAGAAGTTTTTAGATAAGACAAAAATGGAAACTATGATAAATGAGATTATTGAAGTTACAGGACTGGGCGATTATGCTTGTAAGAAGATAAAAACATATTCAGGTGGTATCAAGCAACGATTAGGGATTGCACAAGCTTTGATTGGTGAATCACGCTTAATCATTGTAGATGAACCTACAGCTTCGATAGATGTTCAACAAAGAAAAGCTTTTAAGGACTTAATAAATAGCATTAAGAAGGAGAGGTGTATACTTATATCCACACATCTATTAGAAGATGTTGAAGTTATTTGTGATAAC
>NZ_APGP01000054.1:0-35876 GCF_000404025.1 Caldicellulosiruptor sp. F32 | reverse complement strand
TCATACCCTGGGCTTTGGCTTCAGAACATAACAACAAGAGAGCCTGATGAAAAGCAGATAGAGGTTGCAATTGAAGCATTAAAAGAGGTCATTCCGGAGGATAAAAGCTTAGATGAATGGTAGCAAAAACAAGAAACTGGGTAGTGTTTTAGAAGAGGTAAGGAATATTTTAAAGGATTACTGCGCTGAAAATGGCGAGGATTACAAACGGATTGCTATCTTGCTGGTTTCTCAGATACTAAACATTGACAAAACTCTGGCTATATTAGAAAAGAATTTGACAATTGAAGAAGAGGATTCTCAAAGAATAATTTCTGCAGCAAAAAAATACACGATGGATTTTCCTCTTCAGTATTGTACAAACAAAGCATATTTTATGGGGCTTGAGTTTTATGTTGATGAGAATGTTTTAATTCCACGTTTTGACACAGAAACATTGATAGAAGTTGCAATTGAGCTTTTTAACAGAAAAGAAAACCTTAATTTTTTAGATATAGGGACAGGGAGTGGCTGTATTGCAATTGCTCTTTGTAAATTTTTAGATTGCAAGGTCATTGCAGTGGATATCTCAGAAAATGCTTTAAGGGTTGCTGAAAAGAATGCCAAATTAAATGGTGTTTTTGATAAAATTCATTTTGTAAAAAGCAATTTATTTGAAAACATTCCACCTTCGCTCAAGTTTGATGCAATCTTTAGTAATCCACCTTATATATCTGAGAATGAGATTTCAATGCTTGATAAAAGAGTTTTAAAGGAACCAAAACAAGCCTTATTCTCAAAAGAAAATGGGCTGTACTACTTTCAAGAGATTGCTAAAAATGCCAGGCAATATTTGAAAAAAGGCGGGTATATTATTTTTGAGGTAGGGTATAGGCAATCCCAGCATGTGAAAAAGATTTTGAAGGATTTAGGGTATGTTGATATAAAATCGAAGAATGATTTGAATAATATAGAAAGATGTGTATATGCAACTTTGGGGTAAAAATATAACAGTAGGGGTGATTTGATGATAGAAAAACTTCAGGTAATTGAGGAAAAATATTTAGAGCTTGAAAAGAAGATCTCAGATCCTGAGATAATCAATAACAATCAAGAGTGGCAAAAGCTTATGAAAGAGCACAGCAACTTACAACCAATTGTTGAAAAGTTCAGAGAGTACAAAAGGATAATAAAGACAATTGAAGAAGCTGAAGAGCTTTTAGATACAAATCTTGATGAAGATTTTGAAAAGCTTGTAAAAGAAGAGTTAAATCAAGCAAAAGAACAAAAAGAGATAGTGGAAAGAGAGCTGAAAATTTTACTTTTGCCCAAGGACCCAAACGACGAAAAAAATGTTATAATGGAGATAAGGGCAGGGGCAGGTGGCGAGGAAGCAGCACTTTTTGCTGCAGAGCTTTTTAGGATGTATTCAAGGTATGCTGAGAGGAAGAATTGGAAGGTTGAAGTGATGTCAACAAGTGAAAGTGATCTTGACGGTTTTAAAGAAGTCATATTTATGATAAGTGGCAAAGGCGCATACAGTAGGCTAAAATACGAAAGTGGTGTTCACAGAGTCCAAAGAGTACCAGTTACAGAGTCAGGTGGAAGAATCCATACATCCACAGCAACTGTGGCAGTACTTCCTGAAGTTGAGGATGTTGAGGTTGAGATAAGAGAAGAGGACCTTGAGATTGAGACATTTAGAGCAGGTGGTGCAGGTGGTCAGCATGTAAACAAAACAGAATCTGCTGTAAGAATAACTCACAAACCTACAGGAATTGTTGTATCCTGTCAAGATGAGAGATCGCAGCATGCAAACAGGGACAGAGCTATGAAAATTTTAAGAGCGAGGCTTTATGACTATTATCAGTCCTTGCAGCAAAAGGAGATAGAGTCACAGAGGCGAAGCCAGGTTGGAACAGGTGATAGAAGCGAACGAATCCGCACTTACAACTTTCCTCAAGGTCGTGTGACAGATCATAGGATAGGGCTAACACTTTATAAGCTTGAGCAAGTTTTAGACGGTGACCTTGACGAGATAATTGATGCACTCATAACACATTTTCAGACAGAGAGATTAAAAGAGGTTGGCTAAGGTGCCGATAATAAATATGATAGTATGTGCAAAATTTCAAAAAAAGGGATGATGAAGAAAGATGGATATATTGTCAATTGGCGGGCTTATTTTGGGCTTTGGTTCACTTTTGACTGCATTTATAATTGAAAAAGGTAATCCAGCAAAGCTTTTGCAGATTTCTGCTGCGATGATCGTGTTTGGAGGGACAATTGCAGCTGTGTTGGTTTCATTTCCAATGTCTGAGATAAAGCTTGCAATAAAGCATCTGAAAATGGTGTTTATGGACAAGAAGATAGACTTTTCGGGGATTGTGGAACAGCTCGTGCAGCTATCTGACAGGGCACGAAAAGAAGGGCTTTTAGCTCTTGAGCAAGAAATTCCCAATATCCAAAATCCTCTTTTGAAAAAGGGTTTGGGGTTGGTTGTTGATGGAATTGAAGGTGAGGTCATAAGGGACATTTTAGATAGAGAGGTATATCTTGCAGAAAATGAGCTAAGAGCTGCAGCAGAGGTTTTTGAAGCAGCAGGTGGTTATTCGCCTACAATGGGTATTATTGGTACTGTAATGGGGCTAATTTCGGTTTTGAGCAACATATCAAATCCTGACGAAGTTGCACCAGCAATAGCTGTTGCTTTTGTTGCTACTTTATACGGAGTTTCCTTTGCAAATCTTGTATGGCTTAACTTTGGTAAAAAGATTAAGACAAAAGCAAAACAAGAAAAGATGTTAAATGAAATTATTGTGGAAGGACTTTTATCAATCCAAGCAGGGGAAAATCCCAGAATACTGAGAGAGAAAATAGGTGGAATTCTCCCAGAAGGCAAGCAGCAAGAAAGGCAAGCTGGAGAGGCTGCAAGCGCTACAATTGGGGGTTGATATAGATGGGAAGGAGAAGAGTTGAGGAACCAGAAAAAGAAAATCATGAACGATGGCTTATTACTTATTCAGACTTGATTACACTTTTGCTAATTTATTTTGTGGTCCTTTATTCAATGAGCAAAATTGATATAGATAAATACAAAAACTTTACAGAATCGCTGACATCTGTATTAAAAGGTACTGCTTATATCTTTGAAAATTCTGGTCCCTCTATTTTGGAAGGACTTTCAGGAAAGAATGTAAAAGGGACAAATACTGACATTGGTGGAACAACCAAAAATAGACAAATGACTGAAGAAGAGATTATAAATGATATCCAAAAGCAGGTTTTGAGCCTTATTAAGGAACATGGTATTGAAGGCAAAGTGCTTGTGATACAGGAAGAAAGAGGACTGTCAATATTACTTAAAGATGTTCTCTTTAACAGTGGCTCTGCGCAGCTGACGCCTCAGGCAAAAGAAGTTGTGCATGAAATCGCCAAAATTTTAGAAAAAGTTCCCAATAATGATATAAGAATTGAGGGGCACACAGACAATGTTCCCATTCATAACAAGTACTTTTATTCAAACTGGGAGCTTTCAACTGCAAGAGCGACTACTGTTTTACAAGAAATTCTAAGAGTTTCGAAAGTAAAACCAGAAAGATTTTCTGTTGTGGGATATGGTGAATATAGGCCAATTGCATCAAACAAAACACCTCAGGGAAGAGCTCTTAACAGAAGAGTTACCATTGTGATTTTAAGAACTGTTTACAGCAAAGCAGAGCCGGCAAGGTAAATATTTTGTATTTTTTGTTTATAAAGATTTGAACTTTGTCATAATATTTAAATGAACATTCATCACTCTAAAAATGTAATGAGTTATATAACTTTCAACCTGTTTGCTTTTTTATGTGGAATATTGGGCGCATGTATTGGTGCAGTTTTTACTTTATTTTTGCCCCTTGAGAATGAAAAGGTAATTGACATTTTGATAGGCTTTACATCAGGACTAATGTTAGGTCTTATTAGTTTTGGACTTATTCCTGAGGCAATAAGTCTTTCAAGCTTGCTGCCTAGCATAGCAGTTTTAATTATTTCATATATAGCAATTGGAGTAATTGAAAGATATTTGAATACAAGTCCAATTTTTGCAGAAAATCGATATATAAAGAGCGGGTTTTTAATTTCGATTGGGATTGCTCTTCATAACTTTCCAGAAGGCTTAGCAATAGGCAGCAGCTTTACCTTCAACCATAGATTTGGAATTTTAGTTGGGATTATGATAATTATTCACGATATACCTGAGGGTTTTGCGCTTGCTGTGCCATTTAAGATTGCAAAAAGAAGAAATATTGACATACTTAAAATTGCCTTTTTATCTGGAATTCCTACCGGGGTTGGTTGCTTGATAGGAAGCTTATTAAGCTCTATTACCAGGCTTTTGATGGCAGGCTGTCTTATGGCAGCTGCAGGCGCAATGCTCTATGTTGTCATGAGCGAGATGATACCAGAGTATAGTCGAAAAGAGGATTTTAAAATTTGTGCAGTTTCTAATATGATTGGAATAGTCTTTGCATTACTGTTATTGGAGTGGTTAGAGCTGTGACTATGATAATTGATGCTAAAGGAAAGATAGATTACAATAAGCTTTCAAAGGCGGCTCAAATTTTAAAAGAAGGTGGTCTGGTTGCATTTCCCACCGAGACTGTTTATGGGCTTGGCGCAAATGCACTTTTAAAAGAAGCGGTTGACAAGATTTTTGTTGCAAAAGGAAGGCCGCAAGATAATCCTTTAATTGTACACATATCATCAAAAAAAATGTTGGATATGTGTGCAAAGGTTACTGATGAAAGAGTTTACAAGCTAATAGAGAAATTTTGGCCAGGACCTCTTACAATTGTTCTTCCTAAGAAAGAATGTATACCGGACAATGTAACAGCAGGCCTTAACACTGTTGGTATCCGGATGCCGAACAATAAAATTGCACTTGAGCTGATTGAGTTAGCGGGTGTGCCAGTTGCGGCACCGTCTGCAAATGTATCAGGAAAGCCAAGTCCAACAGAAGCTCAGCATGTGATAGAAGATCTTTTTGGCAAGGTTGATGTGATTATTGACGGTGGTAAGTGCTCTTTTGGGCTTGAGTCAACAGTGATCGATTTGAGTAGCTCAAAGCCATATATATTGCGTCCAGGTGCAGTGCCTTTTTCGATTTTGAAAGAAATTTTGGAGGATATTGAATATGACCCTTCAATTTTAGCTGGAAATATTCTATCTGTGCCTAAGGCACCAGGTATGAAGTACAAGCACTATGCACCAGACGCAAAGATGATAGTTGTCAAGGGAAAAATTCACAAAAGAATAGATAAGATAAATGAGATAAAAAAGGATTTAGAAATAAAAGGATACAAAGTTGGTATACTTTGCTTTTATGAGACGTCTCACAATTTTGAATCTCAATACAAAATCGTATTAGGTAGTATGTTTGACTATAAAGAATGTGGAAAAAACTTATTTTCTGCCTTAAGAAGGTTTAACCACCTTGGTGTTGATTATATCATCTGCGAATGGGGAGAATTTGGAATAGAATATCTTGCGCTTGAAAATAGGCTTTTTAAAGCATCAGCAAACAATGTGATTGAGGTGTTGTGATGAGCAAGAAAAAGATACTTTTTGTGTGCACAGGCAATACGTGTAGGAGTCCCATGGCTGAATATCTTTTGAAAGATAAACTGAAAAAAATGAACATAGATGATATTGAGGTTGAATCGGCGGGCTTGTCTGCTTTTTTTCCACAAAAAGCATCAAAGAACGCTGTATTGGTTATGAACGAGCTTGGGATTGACATTTCTTCTCATGTATCAAGGCTGATTAATGAAGATATGATAAAGGAAAGCAATTTAATTTTGACAATGGAAAAATATCATAAAGAAGCAATAATCAATATGTATCCTGGTGTAATGGACAAAGTCTTTACTCTAAAAGAGTATGTATTAGATAGCAAAGAAAATCTTGATGTAGTTGACCCTTACGGTGGAGACGATGACAAGTACAGAAAGTGCAGAGATGAACTAAATGACCTGATTGACAAACTCTTGTCGAAAGTGGATGACATATGATAAAGGTAATCTGCGTTGGGACAATAAAAGAAAGGTATTTTAAAGAGGCCGCAGAGGAGTATAAAAAACGACTTTCAAGATGGACAAAAATTGAGGAAATTGAAATAAAAGAAGAGGATGAGAACAAATACCGAAACGTTGAGATGCTTTTAAAAAAAGAGGCTGAAAGGATACTAAAACACATAAAAGAAGGCCAGTATGTAGTAGTGTTTGATATAAATGGGACTCAGCTAAGCTCTGAAGAATTTGCAGAATTGTTAGATAAAAAAGTCTCAAAAGGAGAGGAGATAGTATTTGTAATAGGAGGCTCAAATGGGCTTTCAGATGCTATAAAAAAGAGGGCAAATTTACTAATTTCATTTTCCAAGCTTACTTTCCCTCATCAGCTTTTTAGGATTCTTGTGTATGAACAGATATATAGAGGATTTACAATTATTAAAGGAATAAAATACCATAAGTAAAGTAGGCTGCTCATTTTAAAGCAGCCTAAACTATTTTGTCAGCAAGTTAAAATAATTTATTACAAATGTATCATTGTCCCAATTCCCTTGTCGGTAAATATCTCAAGCAAGATGCAATGTGGAATTCTTCCATCAAGAATATGAGTACGATTAACCCCATGCTTTAGAGCGTCAATACAGCCCAAAACCTTTGGAATCATTCCGCCGTCAATCTTTCCTTCATCAATCATTTTTAAAACCTCATCAGCACTAATTGCTGAGATTATCTCTGAACTGTTTTTGTCATATTTTAGCCCTTCAACATCTGTCATGAACATGAGCTTTTCGGCTTTTATTGCCTTTGCAATCTCAGCAGCAACAGTATCCGCATTTATATTATAACTTGTGCCATCCTCACCAACGCCAATTGGTGCAACAACTGGTATGTACTCATCTTTTGCAAGCATTTCCAAAACCTTTGCATTGATTGACACAACCTCACCAACATACCCTAAATCTACTTTTTCTCCATTTACAATCTCATAGTGCTTTCTTGCCTGAATCAGATTTCCATCAATACCACAGATACCTATTGCTTTTCCGCCTTTTTGATTAAGCATTGAGACAAGTTCTTTGTTTGTCTTTCCAACCAAAACCATCTGAGCAACTTCCATTGTCTGCATATCTGTAACTCTAAGACCATTTACAAATTGGCTTTCAACATTTAGCTTTTTTAACACAGAATTTATCTCAGGTCCGCCACCGTGGACAACAATTGGGTTGACACCGATGTATTTTAAAAGTGTGATATCTTCCATAACCCAGTTTTTGAGCTTATCATTTATCATTGCATTTCCGCCATACTTTATTACAACTGTCTTGCCATAGAGCTTTTGAATATATGGAAGAGCCTCTATCAAAATACTTGCTTTTTCAATTAATTTGTCCATCTCTTCATACATACTTAGCAATCCTCCACTAACAAAGTTTTTTTAAAAATACTCTCCAACTATCACAAGTCCTGTTTTTTCATTTAAGGAAAATTTAATATTCATGTTCTGTATTGCCTGGCCAGCGGCACCTTTAATTAAATTGTCAATACAGGAGATTACAATTACTCTATTTGTTTTTTTATCAACCTCAAGACCAATGTCAACAAAGTTTGTCCCTGTGACATACTTTAACTCTGGCAGGCTATCTTCATATATCCTTATGAAAAATTCATCCCTGTAAAACTCCTTGTAAATCTCAATCAGTTCATTTTTATTCAAACTCTTTGTGAAGGTTGCATATATGGTTGACAAAATTCCTCTTTTTACAGGCAAAAGATGAGGCGTAAATGAGAGATTCAGATCTTCACCAAAAAGAAAACTGCATTTTTCTTCTATCTCACTTGTATGTCTGTGTTTGGCAACCCCATATGCTTTAAAATTCTCATCAACTTCACAAAAGCTATAAGCAAAGTCTGCCTTTTTCCCAGCACCAGAAACACCTGATTTTGAGTCAATTATGATACTGTCTTTTTGGATAAGCTTATTTTTCAAAAGTGGAGCCAAGCCTAAAATAGCGCTGGTAGGATAGCAACCCGGGTTTCCAACTATCTTTGAAGATTTAATCTCTTCCCTGAATATCTCACAAAGCCCATAGCTACTTTCATTTAAAAGTTCTGGGTATTTATGATTGCCATAGTCTTTTGAGTATCGAGTAAGGTCCTTGTATCTAAAATCGCTACTCAGGTCAATTACAACCTTTCCAAGGTCATATGCCACTTTTACGTATTCTTGTGACACACCATGTGGCAAAGCGCAGAAAACTACATCTGCTTCTTTGACCAAATCAATATCAAACTCTTTAAATGTCAGATTCAAAATCTTTTTGAACTGTGGATTTGTATTTTCAATGGAAATATCTTTATTACTTGACGAAATAATCGATGAGATTTCTACCTCTGGATGTTTTAGTAAAAGCCTTATTAGCTCGATTCCAACATACCCTGATGCTCCAATGATTGATGCCTTTATCAACTTTGTTCATCTCCTCAAAATGTGACTTTAGCTATACAAATAATTATACATCAGTGTGTATAAAAATACAATAGTATTCTACCAAATATTTAAATTGATTTATTCGACAAGGTAGGATATTATATAACTATAAATGACATTTTTTGCGGGGTAGGTTGTAGTGAAAAAAATAAAGAGAATAGTAGCAACCGTTGTAGTTTTCTCATTACTTCTTATCTCAGTTTTTGCAGCCACATCTTATAAGCTCTTTGTAGATGGCAAGCAGGTAGGTTCTGTCAAGATTTTGGAGTATAACAAAACTGTCTACCTTGCTTTGGCAGACTTTTTCAGGTATAAAGGGTTTGCTGTCTCCTATGACTCGAAAGCCAAAAAGGTTACCGCTAAAAAATCTAAGGATACATACGAGTTTTACATTGACAAAACCTACTACTATTACAATAAAACAAAGAAAACTCTTTTAGGAAAGACTTTTATTAAAAGTGGGAAGTCATACATATTAGGAAAAGACATAGCTTCAATTTTCAAGTATTCCTATCAGGAAGATAAGACAAAAAAGGTCATTAAATTAACGTCAAAAAGAACTTTAACCAGTAATACCCAGAAAAACGCTTCTTCGTCAAAAACTTTGGCATCGCGTGGGGATGTTCGAAAAACTGGAGCAGAAACTATTTATCTTTCTGATTTGAAGTATTCAATTGAAAGCAGTAAATTTACTTTGCTAATAAGTACTTCAAAACCTGCTATCTACAAAGATTACAAGTTATCAAATCCAGACAGAATAGTAATTGATATTTTAAATACAGTTGATAATTTAGAGAACAATGTAATTCAGGTTGGCAAAGGTGGAATTTTAAGAATAAGACATGCTCTTAATAAAACCTCAACCGGGGAGCCATTTTCAAGGGTTGTTATTGACTATGACGCAGGTCTGATCAAAAGCTATAAGGTTAGTAAAGTTGATAGTCAAATAAAACTCGAGATTGATTTGCCAAAAACTGTCGAAAATAAGACGAATATAGACAGTAGCAGTAGTATAAATAGTCCAGGTAACAATAGCCAAGAAATTGGCACAGCTCCAGCTCAAGAGTCTTACAATCCATATAGGATTCAGAAGGTTAATATTACAAGCTCTGATGAATTTACTGTGGCAGAGATGGATATCCTCCCAACAGTTGTAAGTGAAATTTACAGGGCAGATGAGTCTTTTGTAGTCCTTAGCCTAAAAGGTGCTCAGTTTAATCTTGACAATGGAAGCCTTTTCCAGGTAAATGATGGAATATTAGATTACTATGTTCTGACAAATGTTGACCAGAACAGTGCACAGGTTATATTTTCTACAAAAGCAAAGATATTTATCCTAAATAAACTTGGTAACAAGTTGGAAGTTGTCTTTGCAAATCAATATGGTAATATGAAACTTTATCAGAGAAATGGACTTGTTATAAGCTCTCCTTTTGTATCTGATATAAGCTATACATATGACAGTACCACCAATGTAATAAAGATAGGAAGCAGAAGTCCAATTACAATCTCAGATGATGTCTATAGCCTAAAAGGTACAATTGTAACAAGTGTATATTCAGTTTATCAAGATGATGGGTGTATAATAACTATTGTAGTCAATCCTGACTACATAGCTTCAGTTACTAAAGGTGATAAAAATATCATAATTGGTTTTTCACAAAAACCAAAGCCTAAAAATAAACTTAAAATCTTTATCGACCCCGGGCATGGCGGGTCTGACCCAGGAGCCATTTATACAAAAATTGTAAATGGCAAGAAGGTAACATACCACGAAAAGGATTTTAACTTGGATATAGCATTAAAGCTTAAAGAGAAGCTCAAGAGCCTTGGGTATGAGGTTTACATGTCGCGAGAGACAGACAAATTTGTTGACCTTTATGACAGAACAAAGGTGGCAAATAGCTTAAATGTTGACCTATTTATATCCATTCACAACAATGCAGTAGACAATCCTCAAACCCGTGGCACAATGGTCTTGTACAAGGAAAAGAATTTAAATAGTTTTATCTCAGACAAGCAATTTGCACAGATTGTGTTGGATTATATAATTAAAGAAGTGGGAACGCAAAACAAAGGAATTGTAGAAAGGCCAAATCTGGTTGTTTTAAAGACATCAAATATGCCAGCAGTTTTAGTTGAGGTTGCATTTGGTACAAATCAAGATGATTTAAATCTTCTTTTGAGTGATTCTTTCAAAGATGCAGTTGCAAAGGCTATAGCTGGTGCTGTGGAGTTTATAAATACAAACTATAGAAAATAAAAGCAAAAAGGCTGGTCCGTAAAAGACTGGTACGCAAAATGCCAGCCTTTTTGTTTTAAGGCTACTTTTGGCCAAATATAAATCTTTCAAAAGCTTCTGCAACTGCACCCTGATTGTTTGTAGCATATGTTACAAATTTTGCAAATCTTTTCACCTCATCATGTGCATTTGCAACTGCAACGCTTATTTGTGCGAGCTTAAACATTCCAATGTCATTAAAATTGTCGCCAATTGCAAGAAGATTTTCTGGGCTTATCATTTTTATTCTTAAAAGCTTTGAAAGTGCTTTTTCTTTAGAGGAGTTAATATCAAGGATTTCTAAAAACCCATAGTTCTTGTTGTCAGAGGCATAATACAAAATAATATTTATGCTGCTACTGAGATTTTTCAAAATATTTGCTAAGTGTTTCAACTTTTCATACCTTCCAACAATCCCAATGTGACTAATTGGAAATTTTACAAAATCAAGAAGATTCTTTTTGGGATATGTTGGTTTGAAAAGCTCTCTTCCTTTTACAAAGTTTAAAAAATATGTATCATAAGACTCTCTCAGTTTGTATATCATATGAAAATCCTCTTCAAATCCTAAAACTATATAGTAATCGACATCAAGGTGATTTTGCTCTAAAAAGCTCAAAATTTCTATCTTTGCATTCTCTTTTAGATAGTTTTTTATAATGGGCTCAGAAAACATATCATCAAAGACATAGACTCCATTTGCTGATATTAAATGGCAAGGAATTTCAAGCTTTTTAGCAATATCAAATGCAGAAGCCCCTCTTCCTGTACATAAAACTATCTCAACGCTGTATTCCATTGAGGCTTTTTTCAAGGCTTTAATATTATTTTCAGGGATATTGCCACTATCGTCTAAAAGAGTTCCGTCTATGTCGATTGCAGCCAATTTTATCAACCTTATCACCTTCTTACCAGAAATGTTGAACAAAAAAGAGATAGAAGCTTTCTTCTATTCTGAACTTTGTTAACAAATTAACTTTTGCATACTGTATACAAGACCACGAGAATGTGTTATAATCTTAATAGCAATAGTTTATCATCACAAAGAGAAAGGGGCAATATTGGACATATGGAGTACATCTATTTATCGCTAATATTTATACCAATCATAGTTGCAGGTTTGATTTACCTATTTAACAATAGCACGTTTAGAAAGGCTATTGTTTTTTTAATGTCTGCTGTACTGGTTGTGCTGATGGTATTTGCCATTTTACAGGGTGACAAAGAAGTAAAACTTTCTCATGCATTAAATTTTGCTTTGGAGTATTTAATAACATTTGCTGATTATTTCTTACTTGCTGTAATATTCTTGATAGGTCTAAAGCTAAAAAATAACCTCATAAGCCTTCTTGCAGCTCTGCAATTTGTTCTGATGTTTGTATTTGAATTTAGGGCAGGAAAATTAGAGGTTGAAAATGTCTTTTATGTTGACCACCTGACATTTATAATGCTTATGCTGATAAATGTAATAGGCCCATTGATTAGTATATTTGCCCTTTCATATATGGAGGAGCATGAAAAACATCTGCACCTTGAGAAAAGTAAGCAAAACATATTTTTTGCAGTAATAATGCTCTTTTTAGGTGCTATGAACGGGCTTGTTTTGTCAAACAACATCTTGTGGGTGTACTTTTTCTGGGAGATTACAACACTTTGCTCTTTCTTGCTAATCTCACATGATGGAAATGAACAAAGTATCAAGAATGCAACAAGGGCGCTTTTGTTAAACTCCCTTGGCGGGCTTTCTTTTGTAGTAGGTATAATATTTATGTACTATAAATCTGAGGCTATTGCTTTGAGTGAAATTATAAGGTCTCAAGATAGCAGTATATTGATGATACCAATTGCGTTTTTAGCATTGGCAGGTTTTACAAAGTCAGCACAGTTTCCGTTCCAAAGCTGGCTTTTGGGCGCGATGGTAGCACCAACACCAGTGTCTGCGCTTTTGCATTCAAGCACAATGGTAAAAGCAGGAGTTTATCTGATTTTGAGATTATCGCCTGTTTACATTGATTCGTGGCTGTCAAATATAGTTGCCATTTTAGGTGCGTTTACATTTGTCGCGGCAGCACTTTTGGCAATATTTCAGACAAATGCAAAGAGGATTTTGGCATACTCAACAATTTCAAATTTAGGGCTTATAATTGCACTGTCATCTGTTGCAAATGTATATTCAATCTATGCAGCAGCACTTTTAATTGTACTACATGGTGTGTCAAAGGCGCTCTTGTTCTTATGTGTTGGTTCAATTGAACAGGGCATTGGCTCACGTAATGTAGAAGATATGGATGGTATTAAATATAAAATGCCGATAGTAGCTTTTCTTACCCTTTTGGGAAGTGTGTCTATGCTACTTCCGCCCTTTGGTGTTTTGATTACAAAGTGGATTGCAATAGAAGTTTCAACCCAGAACATTGTTGCCATGCTTGAGATAATACTTGGAAGTGCATTTACAGTTGTGTTCTGGACAAAGTTTATTGGAAAGATTCTCTCAGATGGGAAAGATACAAAAAGGATTGAAATTTTTGAAGGTTTGAGACACCTTCCATTGATTACTATATCAATACTTGTAATACTTGTGAGTGTGTTTATGACACAGTTTACAAACGCGTTTGTTGTGCCATTTTTCAAGTCGTCTTTTGCGAGGTATTCGGGAGTTAGTAGCAGAGCTCTTAAAGATTTGTATATAAAAGATTTCTTTGGATTCAACCCCTTTGTTTTCTTTGGGATACTTGCTTTGGCAGTTGTAGTTGGAGTAATACTCTACACACTTTTAAGGCCAAAAAGATATGTCAATGTTTATATGTCGTGTGAGAATGATGACAACTTTAGCTTTAGAGCAGAAAAAGATGAGTCTGTAGAGCTTGAATTTAAAAACTATTACTTTGAGACATTAATAAAAGAAAGCAACATCACATTAATTTCAAATATTATCTCAGTCGCATTAATTGCTATAATGTTTGGGGTGATATTAAAGTGAAGGAAATTGCTCTGGTTTTACTCACAATAATAATAGCACCAATCATTGGTGGAATTTTGACAGGTATTGATAGAAAAATTACTGCGCGTATGCAAAACAGGTTTGGACCACCAATTTTGCAGCCATTTTATGATTTGTTCAAGCTGTTTTCAAAAGAGACTATAGTTGTTTCAAGTACACAGATTCTCTATGCATTTTTGTTCTTAGTCTTTAACATGGTTGCGCTTGTTATGTTTGTTTTAAAGATGGATTTGCTTTTGATTTTATTTGTACTTGCGTTTGCTGTCACAGCACTAATTTTGGGAGCAATGTCAACAAACTCTCCTTATTCACGAATTGGTGCTCACAGAGAGTTAATTTCTGTGCTTGCATATGAGCCAGTTTTAATTGCTATGATAATTGGAATTTATTTTGTTACAGGCAGCTTTAAAATAGATGATGTGATAAAGCATAACAACTTTTTGATATTTGAGCTTCCATTTATATTCATTGCATTTACCTATGTACTGACAATAAAGCTTAGAAAATCTCCATTTGATTTGTCAACATCGCACCATGCGCATCAGGAGATTGTAAAAGGTATCACAACAGAGTTTGCAGGACCTATTTTGGGCCTGATTGAACTTGGCCACTGGTATGAACTTGTACTTTTGCTTCTTTTCATAGGCTTGTTCTTTGCAAAAAACATAGTAGTTGCAATCATTGCAATGCTTTTGGGCTACTTTTTAGAGATTTTGATTGACAATATCTCAGCAAGACTTACATGGAAGATAATGCTAAGACTTACATGGTCGATGGCTTTGGGGCTTGCTTTGGTCAATCTAATTTGGGTATACATAAAATACAGGGTATTATAAAAAAATAAAGGTGGGGTAAAGAGTGATTTTCAGGAAAGCGTTGAAAAAATCGCCATGGATTATTCACTATGATTGTAACAGCTGTAACGGCTGTGATATAGAGATTTTATCAACACTTACTCCAGTATACGATGTTGAGAGGTTTGGAATTATAAATGTAGGAAATCCAAAACATGCAGATATACTTGTTGTGTCTGGTTCTGTGAACCACAGAAATGCAAGGGTTTTAAAAAATATATACGATCAGATGCCACACCCGAAAGCAGTTGTGGCAATTGGAGCTTGTGCGTGTTCAGGTGGAATTTTCAAGGAATGCTACAACACTTTGGGCGGAGCGGACACAGTCATTCCAGTTGATGTGTATGTTCCAGGTTGTGCACCCCGGCCTGAAGCTATTATGGAAGGGATTTTAAAAGCTGCTGAGATATTAGAGGAAAAGAAAAAGAATATGAAAAAGGGTGAGATTTTGAATGCTGCAAAATCTTAAAGAGATACAAAAAGAGGATTTGAGAAAAGAGGTATTTGAACTAAAATCAAGCGGGCACAGGTTTGTCACAGCAACTTGTGTTGATTTGGGAGATGGCAGGTTTGATATAATATATCACTTTGACAAGGACTATGAACTTAAAAACTTGAGAGTCACAATAGAAAATGACGAGAAGATGCCGTCTATTTCAGATATCTATTTTGCTGCAGTATTTGTTGAAAATGAAATCAAGGATTTGTTTGGCATAGACTTTGAAAATCTTCTCATTGACTATGAAGGAAAGTTCATGATAACAGATGAGCTTGACAGTCCTATGCGTAAAAAGCCAGTTGTGAAGGTCAAGAAAGGGGAGTAAGAAAGCTTTGGGTAAAAGGACAATAGTGCCGTTTGGACCACAGCATCCTGTATTGCCAGAACCGCTTCAGCTGAGGCTTGTGTTAGAAGATGAAAAGGTTGTAGAGGCAATCCCTGCAATTGGGTATGTTCATAGAGGACTTGAAAAGCTTGCTGAAGAAAAGGATATTAATCAGAACATATACGTGGTTGAAAGGGTTTGTGGAATTTGTTCTTTCCAGCAGGCACTTGCGTACTGCCAAGGGATTGAAGAGTTGATGGGGGTTGAAGTTCCAGAAAGAGCTAAATATTTACGTGTAATTTGGGCGGAGCTTCATAGGCTTCACAGCCATCATTTGTGGCTTGGACTTTTGGCAGATGCGTTCGGATTTGAAAGCCTGTTTATGCAGTGCTGGCGAAATAGAGAGCTTGTAATGGACCTGATGGAGGCAACTGCAGGGTCAAGGGTTATAATCTCAACAAACATCATTGGCGGTGTAAGGCGTGATATAGACGAAGAAAAGCAAAAATTCATCTTAGACAACCTTGCAAAATTAGAAGAAGAGCTCAAGAGAATTGAAGGTGCGTTTTTGAATGATTACACGGTCAAGAAAAGACTTGTGGGAGTGGGTGTGCTTTCAAAAGAAGAAGCGTATGAACTTGGCTGTGTTGGACCAATGGCAAGGGCAAGCGGAATCAATATGGATCTGAGAACAACAGGATATGCTGCATATGGCGCGCTTGATTTTGAACCTGTTGTTGAGTATGATGGAGATTGCTACGCAAGACTAAAAGTAAGGCTCAGAGAGTGTTATCAGTCAATAGACCTTATAAGGCAGGCAATCTCAAAGATGCCAGAAGGTGAGATATCAACACCTGTGAAAGGTTTTCCAAACGGTGAGATAATATCAAGGGTTGAGCAGCCAAGAGGCGAGGATGTTTACTATATCAAAGCAAACGGAACAAAAAATTTAGAGAGGCTCAGAATAAGAACACCAACTTTTGCTAACATTCCAGCACTTGTTAAAATGCTACAAGGTATTGATTTTGCAGAGGTTCCAATGCTTGTTTTGACAATTGACCCGTGTATTTCATGTACAGAAAGGTAAAAAGCTAAAAAGAGGGATGGATGGAAAGATGTTTGGGATGCTTCAAAATGTATTAAACAATCTTTTTTCAAAACCTGCAACACGACTTTATCCTAAGGAAAAAAGACCATTTTTCAAAGGAACAAGAGGAAGTCTTGAGATTGAAATAGACAAGTGCATTTTTTGTGGTATTTGCCAGAGAAAGTGCCCTGCAAATGCCATTACAGTTGACAGAAACGCAAAGATGTGGCAGCTAAACCAGTACAAATGTGTACTTTGCAATGTATGTGTTGAGTCTTGTCCCAAAAAATGCTTAATTTCAAAAGAGCAGTTCAATCTACCTACGACTTATAAGGAGTTTTATATTCAAAAACAGCAGGAACAGCAGCTTGAACAAGAAAAAGAGGCAAAGGTTGCAGGTGCTGGGAACCAATAAAGGAAGGGTCTTAAAAAATGCATGAATATTTTGTCACACAGCAGCTAATTAAGATTGCTGAGGACGAGCTAAAAGAAGTAAAGCCTAAAAAGGTTTTGTCTATCACAGTTGTTGTTGGAGAACTTAGCGGAATTATTGATGAGTCATTAAAGTTTTACTTTGATATTTTGACAAAGGGGACCATTTTGGAGGGAAGCAAGCTGGAGATTGTTCAAAAGAAGGCTTTACTGTTTTGCAACTCTTGCCAAAGCCTTTTTGAGAGGACAAAGGATTTTCTGTGTCCAAAATGCAAGAGTTTAGGTAAGCTCACTGAGCATGGCAGAGAATTTTATATCGAATCTATAGAGGTAGATGATGGAGATGGAAATTAAGGTTATAAAAGACATTTTACAAAGAAATGAGTTTTCAGCTGACAATATCAGAAAGCTTGCAAAGGAAAATAAGTGGTTTTTGATAAATGTGATGGGTTCACCAGGTGCTGGCAAAACCTCATTTATTAAAACTATGATAAATACATTCAAAGATAAATTCAATATAGCTGTGATTGAAGGTGATGTTGCTTCAACAATCGATGCTGAGGAGATTTCAAAACTTGGAGTTGAAGTGCTACAGATAAACACAGGCGGAGCTTGTCACTTGGTTGCAGATAGTATAAATGAAGCTCTTTTAAATTTGAATCTAAAAAAATCTACTGTTGTTTTTATAGAAAACATTGGCAACCTGATTTGCCCATCTTCATTTGACTTGGGCGAGAACATGAGAGTTGTTGTATCATCTGCTGCTGAGGGTGATGATAAGCCTTATAAATATCCTATTATGTTCGAAAGTAGCGATGTTGTTGTCTTGTCGAAGATGGATGTTGTAGAGATTATCGGGTTTGACATGGAAAAGTATATAAAAGGATTAAAAGCTATCAAAGGTGATAATTTGAAACTATTTGGTGTTTCATTTAAAACTTTAGAGGGTTTGACTGAGCTTGAGAGCTATTTTTCAGAACTCTTCAATTCATACTTTAATCGAAAATAGGGGATAAATGAGTATGAAAAGGTATAGATACATTTTCAGAGGGCTTGTACAAGGGGTCGGTTTCCGACCCTTTATTTATAACCTGGCAAAAGATTTGGGACTTGTTGGATTTGTCAAAAACATAGGCGAGGGCGTTTTGGCAGAGTTTCAAGGTGAGCTTAAAAGTACTGCTGCGATTGATGAGTACATTGAAAAGAAATTGCCCAGGAATGCTAAAATTGAGTCAATTGAGAAGTATGAAATAGAACCAAATTTTGATGAAAGTGATTTTTATATCTTAGACAGTAGCAAAGGCAAAATCTCAACAATAGTGCCTTATGATTTGGGTCTTTGTGAAGAGTGCAAAAGAGAATTTTATGACAAAGGCCACAGACATTTTATGAACCCGTTTATAAGCTGTATCAATTGCGGACCAAGATATACCATAATAGAATCTTTGCCATATGACAGAGACAGGACGTCAATGAAAGAGTTTGAATTTTGTTGTGATTGCAAAAAAGAGTATTATACGCCAGATAACAGAAGATTTAACGCACAGTCAACAACATGCCCTGTATGTGGTCCACGCCTTTTTCTGTACTCATTTGTAGAAAAAAAGCATATAGACGGTAGCAATTTAGAGCTTTTGGACAGAGTATGTTATGAGATTGAGAAGGGGAAGATTATTGCGATAAAAGGAATTGGAGGATTTCATTTAGTTGTTGACCCTTATAATAAAGAAGTAGTAGAAAGGCTTTTTCAAAGCAAAAAGCGAGAAGGAAAGCCATTAGCGCTTGTGTGCAAGAGCATTGAAACTGTTAAAAAGTATTGTAATGTTAGTGAAGCTGAAGAAGAAATTTTTAACTCGCCAAGATGTCCCATAATACTTTTTGAAAGAAAGACAGACCATTTTCTGCATGTAAACGCTGGTCTTCATACACTTGGTATAATGAGAACATATACCCCTATTTTGGATTACATTTTGACAAAGACAAACAGAGATTTATTAATTGCAACCTCAGCAAATCTTTCAGGAATTCCAATGATTATTGATGAAGATGAGGCACTTGAAAAGCTTTGCGACATTGCCGACTTTGTTTTGTATCACAACAGAAAAATAGTAAGACGCTGCGATGATTCTGTAGGTTTTGTTTTAAAAGACAAATTTGTGCTGATAAGGTCAGGCCGTGGTTTTGCTCCCATTACGTTTAAACTGAAAGAAAAGGCTGTAGACAAAAATATCCTTGCGCTTGGAGGTCATGAGAAGACAACAATTGCACTTAAAAAAGAAGATGAAGTGATTTTGAGCCAGTATCTTGGTGACCTTGACACAAAAGAGTACATTGATTTTTACGAAGGCAGTCTTATAGATTTGATTTCACTTTACGATTTTGACTTTGATTATATAGCATGTGATTATCATAAAGACTACTATACCACCTCTCTTGCCCAAAAAATAGCAAAAGATCAAAACAAAGAGGTTGTATTCGTCCAGCATCATTTGGCTCATATTTACTCTTGTATGCTTGAAAAAAATCTTCAAAGCTGTATTGGATTTGCATTTGATGGTACAGGCTTAGGGCTTGACGGCAAAATCTGGGGCTCTGAAGGGTTTGTGATTGACGGACTTGAGGCAAAAAGAGTATTCCATTTACAATACTATCCTCTTGTTGGTGGCCAAAAGGCAATAAAAGAGCCGGTCCGTCTTGCATACTATTTTTCCAAAATAATTAGCCCTAAGTTTGCAGAAAGATTTTTCGGTGAGAACGAATTTTTGCACCAAATTTTCAAGACTGCACAAACTTTCAATTATCCTCTTACCTCAAGCATGGGAAGGCTGTTTGATATTGTTGGAGTACTCTTAGGCTGTGGAGAGAAAAATAGCTTTGAAGCTCAAATTCCTATGGTTTTAGAAAGCATAGCTGACAGCAATGAAAGTGGGTTTTATATTTTTCTTATGAATTTTAGACATGAAATAGAGATAAATATTGTGGATATACTACAACAAATCATACATGATATAAAAAGAAATATAAACCGGAGAATAATTTCTGCTAAATTTCACAACACAGTTGCAAAAATAGTTGTTGAAGTAGCAAAGGTGTTGAGAGAAAATTATAATAAAGACATTGTAGTACTTTCTGGAGGAGTGTTCCAAAACAAGTTATTACTTTCCAAAACAGTCTCATTGTTAGAGGAAGAAGGATTTAAAGTTTTCTTTAACACTGTCTTTCCGATTAACGACGGGGGAATTTCGGCTGGACAAGTATATTATACTCTTCAATTGTTAAAAAACTGTTAAAGGAGTTTTAAAATTATGTGTTTAGGATATCCAGCAAAGGTAATTGAGATATTTGAAGACAAAAAAGCTTTGGTTGAGTATTTAGGTGTTAAAAAGATGGTAAACATTGCTCTTTTGAAAAATGTAAGTGTTGGTGATTATATCTTGATACATTCTGGGATTGCAATAGAGAAGATAGACCAAAAAGAAGCAGAGGAAATAGAAAAACTCTTTGGTGAGGTACAAGATGCAAACAGCTGAGCTCATTTGGGAGATAAAAAACAATATCGAAAAAATTGGACGGAGTCTAAAAGTCATTGAAGTTTGTGGAACACATACAGTTTCAATCTACAAAAATGGATTTCACACCTTATTTGAAGGATACATCGACTTTATTTCAGGGCCGGGCTGCCCTGTTTGTGTTACGCATGAGGGTTATATTGATAGACTTGTAGAACTTTCCTCAGAGTGGACAATCTATACCTTTGGTGATTTGCTGAAAGTGCCAGGAAGCTCAAAATCGCTTTCACAAGCACGGGCAAATGGTGGAAAAATAAAGGTTATGTACTCACCTGTGGATGCAGTGGAACATCTTGAAAATAACGAAAAAGTTATTTTTGCTGCAGTCGGGTTTGAGACAACAGCACCTGCATTTGCCCTGAGCCTTGAAAAGGTGATTGAAAAGGGACTCAAAAATGTTAAGTTTGCATACGAACTTAAGACAATTGATGAACCTCTTAAAAGCTTACTTCAAAACCATATACGGGTTGATGGCATAATTTTACCTGGACATGTTGCGACAGTTATTGGAGTAGATGGTTTTAAGTTTGTTGAAAGGTTTAAGGTTGCCTCTGTAATTTCGGGGTTTGAAGGTTATGATATACTTCTTTCACTTTTAAGTATTACCCAGGACATATTGAGTGAAGATTTTACAGTAAAGAATGAATATAAAAGGGTGGTCAAAAAGGAAGGCAATGTGATTGCAAAAGGTTATATTGAAAAGTATTTTGAGAGAACGTCAGCATTTTTTAGGGGTTTGGGATTGATACCTGGCGGAGGTTTGAAGATAAAAGATGAGTTTAGCGAATATTCAATTGATATATCATATGACCACACAAAACAAAAAGATAGTCTCTGCAGGTGTGCAGATGTCTTAACAGGGAAAATAAAGCCATTTGAGTGTCCTCTTTTTGAGAAGGTATGTACACCAATTTCTCCTAAAGGTGCGTGTATGGTATCTCAGGAAGGGTCGTGTAATGCATATTTTAGGTACGGGAAGTGGAAAGGAAGATGAAGTTTATCCAGAAGGAGCATGGCAATGGTGGGAAACAAACGTATGAGCTTATAAATGAACTTTTCAAGCCAATATTTGACTCTGAGATTTTAAAAAGAGGTGATGATTCGTCTATATTTGATTTAGCTTCAAAAAAGATTGGAGTGACAACAGATTCATTTGTGGTAAAACCTTACTTTTTCAAAGGTGGAGATATAGGGAAGCTCTCAGTTTGCGGAACTGTGAACGATTTGGCAGTTTCAGGCCTTGTTCCAAAATACATCACTGCATCTTTCATAATAGAAGAAGGATTTCCGATTGAGGATTTGCAAAAGATTGTGAGGTCAATGAAAGAATATGCTGACATTGCTGGTGTTGAAATTGTAGCAGGGGATACAAAGGTGGTTGAAAAGGGTTCTTGTGATGGGATTTTTATAAACACAACAGGATTTGGTGTATGTGAAAAAGAGGAAAAGCTTCCTTCAATAGAGAAAATAAAAGGTGGACAAGTGATTTTGGTAAGCGGAGATATAGGAAGACATGGTGCGTGCATATATTCGCACAATAGTGAGCTTGGATTTGAAGAGAAGATAGAGTCAGATTGTGCACCATTAAATAGAGTGATAAGTGAACTTTTGGAAAATATTGATATTTGTTATATGAAGGACCTGACGCGCGGCGGGCTTGCAACAGCTCTAAATGAGATAGCACAAAAGGCGAATGTAGCGATATATGTTGAGGAAGACAAGGTTCCAGTGTCAAATGAAGTAAAAGCGCTTTGTGATATATTAGGGCTTGATTGGTATTATCTTGCATGTGAGGGAAGATTTGTTGCGATTGTAAACAGGAAGAATGAACAAAGAGCGTTGGAAATTTTGAGGAAGTATAACAAAGAGGCGTGTGAGATTGGGTGGATTGAAGATACAGAAGAAAATAGAGTGTATCTGAGGACAAGTTTTGGTGGGACAAGGATTTTGGATATGCTTTACTATGACATGCTGCCAAGAATCTGCTAAGTTTTAAACCGAAAATCTGTGACGGAGATGAAGGTGGAAATTATGTGTATGACAGTGCCTTTGAGCTTTGTCAACAGGAAGACAAATATCTTTGTTGGGACAGCAGGAAGTGGCAAGAGCGAGATTGCATTAAACGTTTCTTTAGAGCTTGGAGAATTTTTCAATGTGAATTTAATTGACGCTGATGTCATAAATTTATACTATAATTTGCGAAGTGTGAAAGAACTTATAGAGAAAAAAAATATAAACTTTATCTCAACTCATTTTGAGGGGAAGAGTATCGATTTACCAATTTTGTCTGGTAAAGTATATGAAGCTTTGAATCAGCAAAATGCAGTGAATATAGTGGATGTTGGTGGAGATGAAATAGGCAGTGCTGTTATAGGACAGTTTAGAGAGCTGTTTTCAAAAAAGGGATACAATCTATTTTATGTTGTTAACATTTATAGACCATTTAACTCAACAAAAGAAGAAATTTTGGAGAATATGAAGGAAATTGAAAACATTTTGGGAATGAACATTACTGCAATTATAAATAATTCACATCTACTTTCTGAAACAAAGCCTGAGGATATTTTAAAGAGCCTTGAGGTTGTACAAGATGTAGCAAATGCAAGAGATATCCCGTATGTCCTGACTGTTGTAGAAGAAAAGCTATTTGAGCAAGACCTTTTGGAGGAGATAAAAAAATATTCTCTTGTATATGCCATAAAAAGGTATATAATAAGATAAGGAATGCTTTTTGGAGGTCTGAGCAGTGAAGCTAAGGATAGAGTATGATAAGTGCAAAAGCTGTGGACTTTGTGTTGAAGTCTGTCCCAAGAAGATACTATATATTGACAGAAGCAGAATAAACAAGAAAGGATATAACCCTGTTGACGCAAAAGATGTAAATGCCTGTATTGAGTGTGGAAGCTGTTATAAGATTTGTCCAGATATAGTGTTTGAGGTAGGTGAATAGATTTTGAAGGTTTTGATGAAAGGGAATGAAGCTATTGCCGAGGCGGCACTAAGAGCTGGTTGTGAGTGCTTTTTTGGATATCCTATCACTCCTCAGACAGAGCTTTTGCAGTATATGGCCAAAAAACTTCTAAAGAGCGGTGGAGTTTTTATTCAGGCAGAGAGCGAAGTTGGAGCAATTAACATGGCATATGGAGCAGCAAGCTGTGGTAAAAGGGTTATGACATCATCCTCAGGTCCAGGTATTAGTCTTAAGCAAGAGGGTATATCATATTTGGCAGGGGCTGAGCTTCCTTGTGTTATTGTAAATATTATGAGAGGTGGACCTGGACTTGGCAATATCAATGCTGCCCAGTCGGATTATCTTCAGGCGACAAAAGGTGGTGGGCATGGAGATTACAAGGTGATTGTTCTTGCCCCATCTTCTGTCCAAGAAGCTGTTGACCTTACTATAAAGGCATTTGACCTTGCAGACAGGTATAGAAACCCTGTGATGATTTTAGGCGATGGAATGTTGGGGCAGATGATGGAGGTTGTTGAGTTTGATGAAAACTATGAAAGACCAAGAACAGAAAAGCCATGGGCAGTGACAGGTGAAAGAAATAGACCAAAAAGGGTGACAAACTCTCTTTATATAGTTCCAGAAGAGCTTGAAAAGCACAATTTTAAACTGAAAGAAAAATATAAAAAGATTGAAGAAAATGAGGTTATGGTAGAAGAGTACATGACAGACGATGCGCAGGTCATCTTTGTTTCGTTTGGCATGTGTGCAAGAATAGTGAAAAGTGCTGTAAATAAACTAAGACAGTCTGGTGAAAAAGTAGGACTTATAAGACCAATCACGTTGTATCCTTTTCCAACAAAGTGTATAGAAAAGTATGCAAACTCTAACAATATCAAATTTTTCATAGACGTGGAAATGAATTTAGGGCAAATGCTTGAGGATGTAAAACTCTCAGTTGCGGGCAAAAAAGATGTCCATTTTTATGGCAGAACAGGTGGTATGATTCCGACAATAGCTGAGATTGTAGGTTATTACTTCTCTCTTAAAAAGTAAAAAGTGCACACATTGGATTGAGAGGAAGATGAAGTATGAAATATAAAAGGCCAGAATGTTTGACAGGGGAAAGCATGCATTATTGTCCTGGTTGTGGACATGGGATTATTCATAGGCTCATTGCTGAGGTCATTGACGAAGATTATAAAGACCATAAAATAGTCGGTGTAGCACCGGTTGGGTGTGCTGTTTTTATTTATGACTATTTTAACTTTGACTTTGTTGCGGCAGCTCATGGAAGAGCAACTGCTGCTGCAACAGGCGTAAAAAGGTGTATTCCTGATGCGCTTGTTTTTTCATATCAAGGGGATGGCGATATAGCGGCAATTGGTACATCTGAGGTTGTGCATGCAGCAGCTCGAGGTGAAAATTTTACAGCCATATTTGTCAACAATGGCGTGTATGCCATGACAGGTGGACAGATGGCGCCAACCACAATTCCTGGTCAGGTAACTGTATCATCTCCATATGGTCGTGACCCAAAAGTACAAGGTTATCATATTAAGCTGTGTGAGATGCTCATACCTTTAGACGGTGTTGCCTTTGTTGCAAGGACATCTATTCATAATCTTAAGAACATTGAGTTTACCAAAAAAGCAATAAAAAGGGCATTTGAGGTACAGATGAACAAGGAAGGATTTTCAATCATAGAGGTCTTATCAAACTGTCCAACAAATTGGGGTATGACACCTGCTGAGAGTATGAAGAGGATTGAAAATGAGGTTTTGAAATATTATAATTTGGGAATCTTTAAGGACAAAGGTAGGGGAATTTAAAAATGACAGAGGAGATTTTGATTGCTGGTTTTGGTGGGCAAGGAGTGTTGTTTTTAGGACAAATCTTTGCACACATTGGAATGAAAAAAGGGTACAATGTCTCATGGCTTCCATCTTATGGACCTGAAATGAGAGGTGGCACTGCAAACTGCAGTGTGATAATATCAAATGAGATGATAGGCTCACCTGTTGTGTTCAATCCTGATACATTATTTGTTTTGAACAGACCATCACTGGAAAAATTTGAACCTTCAGTCAAAAAAGATGGGTTTATGCTCATAAATAGCTCTCTTGTTGACATTAAAGCAAAAAGAGAGGATATAAAAACTTACTATATAGCTGCAACAGAGATTGCATCAAAGCTTGGAAGTGTCCGGGTTGCAAATATTGTAATGCTTGGGGCGTACTTGAGGTTGAAAGAAATGTTTTCTACCTCCGAAGCAAAAGAAGTATTAAAAGAGTTTTCAAAAACTGAGCAAATTTATAACTTAAATTGTAGAGCTTTAGAAGAAGGGTTTGAATGCATCTCAAGACGGGGGTAAGTATGAAGTGAGAAGATATGTTTTAATTGGGATTGTAGTAGCGCTTTTGGTTTTAGCAGGAATTTTGGGTTATACACTTTATAGCAATGTAAAACAGGTTTTGAACACAGATAGAATATATAAAGGTATTTACATCGAAAACACACCTGTTGGGGGCTTGACAAGAGCAGAGGCGTATGAGCTTTTAGAAAGTACTTATCTTGAGCCTTTGAGAAGCAAAAAGATTGAGGTTGAAGTTGATGGAAATGAGTACAAACTGGACTATGCATCTCTTGATATTAGAATGAACATAGGTGAGGCAATTGAACAAGCTTATTCCATAGGAAGAAAAGGGAATATCTCAAGACGGTTCAGAGAAATCAAGAGAGTCTATGATCATCCTGTTGTGATAAGGCTTAAATTTGAATACAATGGAGGAAAGCTTAAAGAGTTTGTGGATGAACTCTTTGAGAAGTATTATGAATCTCCTGTAAATGCGAGCATTAGAAAGGTAGGAAATCAATTTGTTATCACACCTGAAAAGTTGGGAAGAAAACTTGATTATAATGATCTTATAAATAAATTGAAAGATATGATTAAAAACAAGAAAGAAGGAAAAGTCAGAGCAAGGTTTGTCCAGATCGTTCCGAGAATAACAAAAAATGAGCTTTCTAAGATTAAAGAGGTGATTGGTTCATTTACAACAAAGTTTGATGCATCAAACAGAGCAAGAAGTGAGAATATTAGAATTGCTGCAAGGAAAATAAATGGAAGCTTAATAATGCCAGGCGAAGTGTTTTCACTATCAAAAGTAATAGGACCTGTTACAGTTGAAAATGGTTTTAAGATTGCAAAAGTGATTGTAAATAATGAATTTGTTGATGGTGTTGGTGGGGGGCTTTGCCAGATAGCAACCACTATGTACAATGCAGTATTAATGGCTCAGCTCAAGGTAGTTGAAAGAGTTCCACACTCAGCTTTGATTTCTTATGTGCCGCCAGGACGTGATGCTACAATTGCTTCAGGTTCAATTGATTTTAAATTTAAAAATACAACCAACGCACCAATCTACCTTGAAAGCTATACATCTCAAAATACTGTCACTATTAACCTCTACGGTGAAAATACTCATAAAGGCGAAGTGGTTAAATTTGAATCAGAAGTTTTAGAAAAAGTGCCTTATAAGAAGGTATACAAAAACGACCCTATGTTGCCAAAGGGAGTACAAAAGTTATCTAATAAGCCTCAAAATGGACTGAAGGTCAAAACTTATATGCTAATTTATGAAAATGGCAAGTTAAAAGAAAAAAAACTTTTATCCATTGATTATTACAAGCCGGTAAATGCTATAATATTGGTAGGTACAAAAGAGAATACCACTGTAAATTCTTCTGTCTACAACTAAGAGGGGGCTTTTTTATGGATATTTACGAAAAACTACTGACTTGTCCTGTCTGCCAGAGCACTATTAAAGCGCCATTTGTTAAAAGTTCAGCAATTTACGTAGAGAAGAGAGACACAGACCTGTGTGTCTACTACAAAGGCGTAAATCCTCTTTTGTATGATGTGGTTGTTTGCGGGGAATGTGGTTATGCAGCTTTGCACAAAAACTTTGGAAAGCTCACCAAATGGGATATAGAGTCGTTAAAAGAAAAGGTGCAACAAAAGTGGGTAAAAAGAGAGATCCCGTTTGAAAGAACAGTAGATGATGCCATTACATTGTACAAGTTAGCTTTAATTACAGCAACGTCTAAAAGGAAAGTCAACAAATATGAGATTGCAGGAATTCTGCTTCGGATTTCATGGCTGTACAGACTAAGTCAAAATAAAGAAAAAGAACTTGAGTTTCAAAAACTTGCTCTTCAAACATATAAGGATGCTTTTGAACATGAGGAAGGATCAACCGATGAAATAGATTTGGCAACTGTTATGTACTTGATAGGTGAACTTTCGAGACGAGTAGGTGAAATTGAAGAGGCGAAAAAGTGGTTTTCAAGGCTTATATCAAGCAAAGAAGCTCGAAACAATCCTCACATTCTTGAACTTGCAAGGGACCAAATCCAGATTATGAAAGATATGGAATAAAATATAATGAAAATTGACAGAAGATATGATATAATATTACCATAAAACTTGAAAATCCAGGAGGCAAAAATGCCAGAAAATGATATTTTGCAAGCTATAGTTGCAAATCTTGAAAAGATTAATGAGCGACTTGATACTATTGAGAAAAGATTAGATAAGATTGAGCAAAGGCTTGATATGGTTGAGCAAAGACTCGACATGGTTGAGCAAAGACTCGACATGGTTGAGCAAAGACTCGACATGGTTGAGCAAAGGGTTGCGAAGCTTGAGGAAGATGTTCAAATTATTAAACAAGATATTGTTATATTGAAAGAAGGTAACAAGGAACTGACAAGAAGAATGAATGCTGTATATGATCAGGTTGCATTCTTGACAGAATTTAGAACAGAGATGATTATGTTCAGAGATGAAGTGTACAAGAGGTTTGACAATTTAGAGCAGCAGACAGGAAGATTAAAAGAAGGGTTTGAGTATTTGCGTGACATGACAGTTGAGCATGAGATTGATATTCGGTTTTTGAAAAAAGTTGTAAGAGCTTCATAGTTTACATAAAAATTAAATTGAAATCTCGAGAGCTGAAAAGAGGGGAACATTCCCCTCTTTTGTTTTATACTTCTTCATAAAATATGCGAAATTTAATATCTTGGTCATAGTTTCCAAAGTGTCTTCCAAATAAAGTAACTCCTCCAATATTTTTTGCATGGTCAGGAACAGCGACTCTAAATCTTATTTCGTTTTTAGATTCTATGTCGATATCTTTTAATGTAATATTTGAAATTTTGGAACCATCTATATAAGTTCCATCTTTAGATATTGTAAGGACTTTAAGTAAACCATATTGATTTACTCCAGTAGGCCACCAAGAAGGTGTAAAAATTCCTCTTCTGGTTTCACCAAAATCTCCTGGGCATGTCCAGAATCCCAATTCGACTCCATTGATATAAAAGTAGATATCTGAGGGCCAATTTTCTCTTACTCCAGGTGCCTCAGAAGAAATTTCAAATGAAATTTGAATCTCAGTAACTATTTGATTTGGTTTTAGAAAATTGGGAATCATATACTCTACATAACCTTTCATAAACCAAATAATATCACAATTAACATGTTCAGGATGAGCAAAATATTTTGGGTCATCAAATTCCCCAATAATCTTGTCTTTTGTTGCAAGTCCGCAGGTTGGATAAACCTCAAAGATAGAATAATTACCGACTTTGATTTCGCACTCATATAATTTTTGAGGATGCTTTGTGACAATATTAATAATTATTTTGTCTTCAACAAGACGGCAAATCTTTTGATTGCCATGTTTTCCTGAAGCTGCACTGATTGTAACAATCCCAGCAGCAATTAACTTTTTCATGTGCTGAGTAACTGCACCATTTGTAAGTCCAAGTTTTTGCGCAATTTCGTTCATATTCATTTCACGATGCTTACTCAGAAGGTTTATAATTTCTAATCTTGCATCAGAAGCTAAAGCTTCAAAAAGTATTTTTGCTTCTTTGAGATTGTCTATTTGTTTCATGATTTTATTCCACCCTTTTTTATAGATTTAAACATTTTTATTTTAGCTGGTTTTAAAATAATTTGCAAGAAACAAGCAAGGCTTGTAAATCAAAGCTGAGAAACTTGTATATATACAAGTTTTTTATAAAAAGTTTTAACAGTAAACTTGATTATCTCAAATATGGCTTGTATAATTTAATTAAAATATTTTAATTGGAATTAAACTAAATACATACTTTGAAAGTATACTCAAATGATATTAGAAAATAAGAAAGGAGGAAATACATGAAAAAAGCAAAAGTCATCTACGATAAGGAGTTCGTAATCGGGCAAGTAGACAAGAGAATCTACGGTTCATTTTTGGAACACATGGGAAGAGCAATATACACAGGAATCTATGAACCAGACCATCCGCAGGCTGATGAAATGGGGTTTAGAAAGGATGTTTTAGAAATTGTTCGGCAGCTGAATGTTCCTATTGTAAGATATCCTGGCGGCAATTTTGTGTCGGGGTATAACTGGGAAGACGGTATTGGTCCAAAAGAAAAAAGACCAAGAAGACTTGAGCTTGCGTGGAGAGCCATCGAGACAAATGAGGTTGGTGTAAACGAATTTGTTGAATGGGCAAAAAGAGCAAACACCTCTGTTATGATGACAGTAAACCTTGGCACACGTGGAATTGACGCTGCAAGAAACTTAGTTGAATATTGCAACTTCCCAGGCGGCACATACTACAGTGATTTGAGACGTCATCATGGTTATGAACAGCCGCACAACATAAAAGTATGGTGTCTTGGGAACGAGATGGATGGTGACTGGCAGATAGGTCATAAAACAGCCCATGAGTATGGCAGAATTGCAAGAGAGACAGCAAAGGTTATGAAGTGGATAGATCCCACTATAGAGCTTGTTGCAGCTGGAAGCTCAGGGCCAAAAATGCCCACATTTCCTGAGTGGGAAGCAATTGTTTTGGACCACACATATGACCTTGTAGATTATGTTTCTCTACATGTGTACTATGGAAATCCTGAGAAAGACACAAAGAACTTTGTTGCAAAATCACTTGAAATGGAAGAGTTTATAAAGACAGTAATTTCCACAATTGATTATGTAAAGGCTAAAAAGAGAAGTAAAAAGGTTGTCAATATCTCATTTGATGAATGGAATGTATGGTATCATGCTCATCTTGAGGGGAAAGACGAAAAAGCACAGCCCTGGGCACAAATTCGTGCAATTGCTGAAGAAGATTATGTGTTCGAAGATGCAATTTTAGTGGGTTGTATGCTGATTGCACTCTTAAAGCATTGTGACAGGGTCAAGATAGCGTGCATGGCCCAGCTTGTAAATGTCATTGCCCCAATTACCACTGTAAAAGGTGGAATTGCTTACAGACAGGTAATATACTATCCTTTCATGCATGCTGCAAACTATGGTCATGGGGTTGCATTACTTCCTAAGGTAAATTCCCCTAAATATGATTCAAAAGACTTTACTGATGTTCCATACATTGAAACAGTCGCAACATACAATGAGGAAAAGGATGAAATAACAGTTTTTGCCGTCAACAGAGATTTAGAAGAGGAGATGCAAGTTGAATTTAAGCTTGATGGTTTTGAAGGATTTGAGGTTGTGGAGCACATTGTATATGAAAGTGATGATATTTACAAAGGAAACACTCAAGATAAGCCTGACAATGTCGTGCCCCACAAAGGTGGAAATTCAAAGATAGAAGGTAATGTTTTAACATCCATATTGCCCAAATTCTCATGGAATGTAATTAGATTAAAGAAAAGAGAAAATTAACTATTTCGCTTAAGGAGGCAAGACAGCTTCTAAAAAAGTATAAAATTTAAGAAGCTGTCTTGTTTGCTTTATAAAATCTAATAGAAATTTCAAAATTATTAGATTCAAATCCAGTAACCGAAAAGTTAGAATAAAGAATAAATTCATTAATGGAAGGAGATGAAGGTATGCTCAAAATAGCCATAATAGGGGCAGGAAGTGGAGTTTTTACGAGGAACTTGGTAAGAGACATTTTATCATATCCAGAGCTAAGAGACTCTACAATAACGCTTATGGACATTGACAGTGTAAGGCTTGAATTTATGAGAAAAACTCTGCAAAAACTCATTGACCAGGAAAAGTATCCTACCAAACTTGAAGCCACAACCGATAGAAAAGAGGCTTTAAAAGGTGCAAAATATGTTATTGTCACAATACAGGTTGGAGGTTTAAAACCTTTCGAGTATGACATTTACATTCCTCTAAAATATGGTGTAAAACAGGCAGTTGGTGATACAATAGGTCCAGGTGGAGTTTTCAGGGCTCTTAGAACAATACCGGTTTTACTTGACATTGCAAAGGACATGGAAGAGCTGTGTCCTGACGCACTTTTACTTAACTATGTAAATCCAATGGCCATGAATTGCTGGGCGTTAAATAAGGCTACTAATATAAAAAATGTAGGACTTTGTCATAGTGTTCAAGGAACTGCTGAATTTTTAGCAAAGATTATTGAGGCAAAAATGGAAGAGATTTCATACTTATGCGCAGGTATAAACCACATGGCATGGTTTTTAAAATTTGAGTGGAATGGGAAAGATGCATATCCTCTTATAAGAGAAAAAGCAAATGACCCAGAAATCTATACCCAGGATGTTACCAAGTTCGAGATACTAAAACATTTTGGATATTATGTTTCAGAGTCAAGTTTTCACATGTCTGAATATGTTCCCTATTTTAGAAAGAGTGACGATTGGATAAATAAAATCCATAGAACCCATTCATGGCACAAAGAACATTACAATGGTATGTATTTACACTGCTGCTTAGATGCTGCAAAAACTTTGCTTGATGACCTAAGAAAAATGGCAGAGGCAGACTATATTGATCTGAAAAGAAGTAACGAATACTGTGCAACTATCATCCATTCTATAGAGACAAATACTCCAAGTGTGATAAATGGTAATGTTGAAAATAAAGGTTTGATTACAAATCTGCCTGAAGGATGCTGCGTTGAAGTACCATGTTTGGTTGACAAAAATGGTATCCAGCCAACTCATGTGGGAGATCTTCCACCACAGCTTGCAGCTTTGAATAGGACTAATATAAACGTGCAGGAGCTTGCTGTGATTGCTGCTTTGACAGGTGAAAGAGAAGCAGTTTATCATGCTATTATGGTGGACCCTCTCACAAGTGCTGTTTTAGATTTGGATGAAATACGCAAGATGGTAGATGAGATGTTTGAAGCAGAAAAAGAATGGTTGCCAGAGAAGTTTTATAGGTAATTTTGATTAACAATAGAAATTAAAAGGCCCAAAGGGGCTTTGCACATAAGAAGTTAAAAATTTCCACATTATAATGAACTGTGCAAAGCCCTTTAATTTTCTTCATCATACTCTTTACACAAAAGTGCTCTGATGTACCCATTTTCATTTGATGTTGACACAATATAAAAACCCCTTGCATAGTAGAATCGAACCAAATCTCTCACCTTAGATGCAGTGTGAAGATAAACCTTTTTGACTCCAAGCTCTTTGAGTCTCTCATCAACAACTTTCATAAGTGCCTTGCCAACACCATTGTTTTGATAGTTGAGCCTTACTCCAAAACGGCTAATATATGCTGTTTTGTCAGGAAAGATTTCAACTCTGATTGTGCCAACAATTATTCCATCCATAAAAGCAACATAGACCTCTTTTGTGTCTATATCCCTTTTTATATCCTCTTCAGTTTCGTTCACAGCTGCGTTTTTAGCAGGGTCGATTCCTGCAAGCTCGCAATACTTTGTGAATGCTTCTTTTGTTATTTCCTTTATTGCTTTTATATCATCATAAGTTGCCCTTCGTACTACAAACTCCATTATATACTGCCCCCTCTTTGCATAATTATAAATTAAAAAGAATAAAAATGCAAGTATATATCTGTGGATAAAATTAAAAAAATGTGCTAAAATGAATAAAGAATCAGTGTTCTTAAGAAAAAATCATAAGGAATAGAAAGGGCTTGATAGGAAGTTGAGAATTTTAGGAATAGACCCAGGAATTGCACTAACTGGATATGGATTAGTTGAATTTAAGGGAAATTCATCATTCAGGGTAATTGATTTTGGCAAGATTGAAACATCAAGTGAAATGAGAAAGTCACTGCGGCTTTTTCATCTGCACAATGAGCTTACTTCAATTATTACACTTTACCAGCCAGATGTTGTTGCAATTGAAGAGTCTTTTTTTTAATAAAAATTCTAAAACTGCAATTTCGGTAGGAGAGGCAAGAGGTGTAATTATTCTAACATGCGTTAAAAATAGTCTGAATGTTTATGAATACACACCTCTTCAAGTAAAGCAAGCAATAACAGGATATGGCAAAGCAGACAAAACCCAGATTCAAAAAATGATAAAGATGTTACTTAATTTACCGGACATTCCAAAACCTGACGATGTTGCAGATGCGTTAGCTGTTGCTATTTGTCATGCTCTTTGGAGCTGTTCTTATGTAACTCAGGAGGAAGGGATATGATAGATTCGATTGTTGGAGTTATTGAAGAGATTCAGAACAATTTTATACTGTTAAATTACAAAAACGTTATTTTAAAGATTTTTTGCATTACATCCCAGTTTCTTGATTTAATTGGCCAAGAAAAGAGAATTTACATACATATAAAATTCAACGAAAATTTGTCTGAGCTTGAGTGCTATGGATTTTTAACAAAAGAGGAAAGAGAGCTTTTTTTGAAGCTCCAAAGAGTCAGTGGCATTGGTGCAAAGCTTGCCTTGCAGATAATCTCAACAATACCGTATGAAGAACTTATTATAGAGATTGCAAAAGGAAATAGTTCAAGGCTCGAAAAGGTAAAGGGCATTGGCAAGAAGACTGCAAGTAGGATAATTTTAGAGCTCAAAGAGACACTGAAAAAGGAGTTTAAAATAGAAAGCAGCCAAGCAATCAAAAAAGAGGATTCAAAGCTTGAAGAGATTTCGCTTGCTCTTTTGTCGTTAGGATATGAAATGGATGAGATAAATGAGGCTTTATCATCAGAGGATTTTTCAAGTCTTTCTATTGAAGATGGGATAAAAGAGGCATTAAGACGCCTCTCAAGACTTTAAATATAAATTTTTTGTTTAAAGGAATGAAATAACATGGAAAGATTATTGGATGCAAAACTTAACATAGAAGATTTAAATGAAGAGTCACTAAGACCAAGGACATTGGATGAATATATTGGGCAGCAAAAGGTAAAAGAAAAAATAAGAATTTTCATTGAAGCTGCAAAAAAAAGGAAAGAGCCGCTTGACCATGTGCTTTTGTATGGACCACCGGGGCTTGGCAAGACAACTTTAGCAAATGTTATAGCACATGAGATGGGAGTTGATATTAAAGTAACCTCCGGACCTGCAATTGAAAAAGCAGGTGATTTGGTTGCCATACTTACCAATATTGGTGAGAACAATATTCTCTTTATAGACGAGATTCACAGGCTAAACAGAACCATTGAAGAGGTCTTATATCCTGCAATGGAAGACCTGAAAGTGGATATAGTAATTGGCAAAGGACCCTCTGCTAAAACAATTAGGCTTTCAATCCCGCCGTTTACCTTGATTGGTGCAACAACAAGAGCAGGGCTTTTATCATCACCTTTGAGAAACAGGTTTGGTATAATTGAAAGGCTTGATTATTATACAATAGAGGAGCTAAGTCAAATAATAAAACGATCTGCTTCTATTTTAAAATGTGATATAGATGATAGAGCTTGCGTTGAGATAGCAAAGCGTTCAAGAGGAACACCAAGAGTTGCAAACAGGCTACTCAAAAGGATTAGAGATTTTGCAATGGTAAAGTACGATGGGATTATTACGTGTGAAGTTGCAGTTGAAGGGCTTGAGATGTTTGAAGTTGATGAACTTGGGCTTGACATTGTTGACAGGAACATCTTAGAAGCTATAATATACAAATTTGGCGGGGGACCTGTTGGACTTTCAACAATTGCGGCCGCAATTGGAGAAGATGAAGGCACAATTGAAGATATTTACGAGCCATATCTAATTCAAGAAGGATTTTTGGTAAAGACTGCACGTGGCAGAGTTGCAACCCAAAAAGCAATAACTCATATTGCAAAGTCAAAGTTTGGCGGTGATAAGAGATGAAGATTTTAATGCATACATGCTGTGGGCCTTGCAGTATCTATCCTCTTGACAAGCTTACAGAGGAAGGACATGAAGTCTATGGGCTTTTTTACAATCCTAATATTCACCCATACACAGAGTTCAAGAATAGATTAGATGCTGCAAAAAAGTTTTATGAGATAAGAGGTAATAAGCTTATTGTATTGGAAGATTATCCACTTGAGGAATTTTTGCGAAACTGCGCATTTAGAGAAAATTCAAGATGTATTTACTGCTACAGTACAAGACTTGAAAAGAC